>CAZDUQ010000013.1:0-17726 GCA_964508665.1 uncultured Oscillospiraceae bacterium
TATGCCTCGGTGCAGACCCGGCTGGTGACCCAGGTGGATACCACCTCCAAATACCTGAACCGCTATTTTACCTCCAGCTACAGTGAATTTTACGAATACGGCCGCAATCTGGTGCAGAATTTCAGCCTGGCCGACCGGGTGGAGATGCAGATCCTCAACGAAAACGGACGGGTCATGTTCTCCTCCAGCGGCCTGACCGCCGGCTTCGTCCCGGAGACTACCGAGATCCAGCTGGCCATGGAGAGCGGCGATACCCGCACCTACACCGGCTATGATATGCTCACCGAGGAAAAGGTCATGGCGGTGACGGCGCCGGTCTATTACCGGGGCCAGCAGCTCATCGGCGCGGTGCGGTGCGTCACCTCCCTCCAGACGCTGGACAGCCAGCTCACCCGCATCTATCTCATGGCGGCGGGGGCCTTTGTGGCACTGACGGCGCTGGTGATCTTCTCCAACAGCTTTTTCCTGCGCTCCATCGTGGGGCCGGTACTGCACATCAACGAATTCGCCAAAAAGATCACCGGCGGGCAGTACGGCATCCGTCTGGACGAGGGCTACAACGACGAGATCGGCGAGCTGTGCGGCACCCTGAACGAGATGTCCGCCGAGCTTTCCCGGGTGGAGAAGACCCAGAACGATTTCATCTCCTCGGTGTCCCACGAGCTGCGGACGCCGCTGACCGCCATCGCCGGCTGGACGGACACCATCGAGAGCTGTCTGGACGACCCGGAGCTGGCCACCCAGGGGCTGGACATCATCAAAAAGGAGACCCGACGGCTTTCCCAGATGGTGGAGGAGCTGCTGGATTTCTCCCGCATCGAGGGAGGCGGCATGCGTTTGCAGACCGAGCCCTTTGACCTGCGGGGTGACCTGTACGACGCGGTGTTCACCTACACCGATATGCTTCAGCAGGAGGGCATGCGCATCGAGTACGAGGAGCCGGAGGAGCCCATTCTGGTGTTTGCTGACAAAAACCGCTTAAAGCAGGTCTTTCTGAACATCATCGACAACGCCGGAAAATACGGCAAGGACGGCGACCGGGTGCGGGTGACCGCCCGGGCGGAGGACGGCAGCGCCGTGGTGGAGATCCGGGATTTCGGCCAGGGCATCCGGGCGGAGGAGCTGCCCTTTGTCAAGGAGAAGTTTTACAAGGGCAGCGCCAGGGGCCGGGGGGCCGGTATCGGGCTTTCGGTGTGCAATGACATCGTGGAGATGCACGGCGGTACGCTGGACATCGAGAGCACCTTTGGTCAGGGCACCAATGTGCGCATCACCCTGCCCCTGTTCGCCACCGCAGAATAAAGAGAGGAACCGCTGATTATGAGTGAGAAAAACGCAAAGGTATGCAAGAAGACCACCATCGCCGGGCAGGCCCTCATCGAGGGCATTCTGATGCGCGGCCCCAAGCAGACGGCCATCGTCTGCCGCAAGCCGGGGGAGGAAATGGTGGTCAAGGTGGAACCCACCGGCACCATGAGCCACGGCGCTTGGGCCAGAGTGCCGGTGATCCGGGGCGTGGTGAGCTTCTGGGATTCCATGAAGTTCGGCATGAGCGCCCTGATGTACTCCGCCGATTTCATGGAGGATGGTGAGGCTGAGCCCGAATCCAAGCTGGACCGCTGGCTGGAAAAACACTTTGACCCCAAAACGCTGGAAAAGGTGATGATGGGCACGGCGCTGGTGTTTGGCATTGCCATCCCCATCGTGCTGTTCATCCTGCTGCCCACCTTCCTGGCGGGCTTTTTGCCGGAAAGCACGCCACACATCCTGCGCAATCTGGCAGAGGGCGCACTGCGCATCTGCATCTTCCTGGCCTTTATCTATTTCACCTCCCGGCAGAGCGATGTCCACCGCACCTATATGTTCCACGGGGCGGAGCACAAGACCATCGCCTGCTACGAGGCGGGCATGGAGCTGACGGTGGAAAACGCCCGGGGCTGCTCCCGTCTGCATCCCCGCTGCGGCACCAGCTTTCTGTTTATGGTGATGATCATCAGCATCCTGTTTTTCTCCCTGTTCCGCTGGAGCAACGTGTGGGTGCGGATGCTCACCCGTCTGGCCCTGCTGCCGGTGGTGGCGGGCGTCAGCTACGAGATCAACCGCTTCGCGGGACGGCACGACAACCGGCTCACCGTCCTGCTGCGCAAGCCCGGCCTGGCCCTCCAGCGGCTGACCACTGCCGAGCCTGCCGACGATATGCTGGAGGTGGCCATCGAGGCCATGAACCGGGTCATCCCGGAGAACGAGGGCGAGGACAACTGGTGAGCCGTCCGACGCACAACAAGGAAATCGAGGGGAAATGACATGATCCGAACCATCAATGACGCTTATCTGGATCTGCGGGCAGAGTTCCGCAAGCGGGGCATCCCCGGCTATGAGGTGGAGGCCCGGGAGCTGGTGACCTTTGCGCTGGAGCTGGACTATGACCAACTGGCCGAAAAGCGCAACCAGTTTATCTTCGAAAAGGACGAACAGCGCATCCGGGAGCTGAAGGAGCTGCGCTATTCCGGTGTGCCCATCCAGCACATCACCGGCCGGTGGGAGTTTTACGGCCTGCAGCTGGAGGTGACCACCGACACCCTCATCCCCCGTGCCGACACCGAAACGCTGGTGGAGGTGGGTATTGAGCTGCTGCGGGAGCGGAGCAAGGGCCGTCTGCTGGATCTGTGCTGCGGCACCGGCTGCGTGGGCATGGCGGTGCTCAAGCACGTCAGCGAGGGCATCAACGGCGTGTTTGCCGATCTGTCCGAGCCGGCGCTGGAGGTCACCCGTCACAATCTGGTGAAAAATCACCTGACGCCCAGGGCGCTGACCATTCAGGCCAACGCCATGGAGGACGCCGACCCGGTGCTGGGGAAGTTCCACCTGATCCTGTGCAATCCCCCCTATATCCCCACCGATGAGATCCCCACGCTGGATCCCGAGGTGCAGCGGGAGCCTCACATGGCGCTGGACGGCGGTGCCGACGGACTGGATTTCTACCGGGCCGTCAGCCTGAACTTTTCCGCCGCGCTGGCAAAAGGGGGCGCCCTGGCCTTTGAGGTGGGGCTGGGACAATGCACCGACGTGATGCAGATCATGGAGGAGGCGGGCTTCCGCTACGTCCAGTCCCGGTGCGACCTGGCGGGGGTGGAGCGGGTGGTCTGGGGCATCTGGGATCAGCCCCATCATGACTGACCGCTATCTGCCGGGGGACGACCCGGAGTTTCTTTCCCGGCAGCTCATCACCTATCTGGGCAACAAGCGGGCCCTGCTGGGGCACATCGACGGAATGGTGTGTCACGTGCGGGACGAGCTGGGGGGCAGAAGGCTGGACTGTGCCGACCTGTTCTCCGGCTCGGGCGCGGTGGCCCGGCTGCTCAAGCGCCACGCCCGGACGCTGCACGTTAACGATCTGGAGGGCTACAGCGCCGTTTTGAACCGCTGCTATCTCACCAATCGGGCGGATTTTCCGGAGGAAGCCTATGAACGGGCCTTCGTCCGGGCGCAGACGGCGCTGGAGCACCCGGTGGAGGGCATCATCGCCCGGAACTATGCCCCCGCCGACGACGGGGACATCCGTCCCGGGGAGCGGGTGTTTTACACCCGGCGCAATGCTTTGACCATCGACACCCTGCGGGCCTTTATCGACACGGTGGACGAGGGCCTGCGGCCCTATTTTCTGGCCCCGCTGCTGGCGGAGGCCTCGGTACACAACAACACCGCCGGGGTGTTCAAGGGCTTTTACAAGGACAGCCGCACCGGCGTGGGCCGGTTCGGCGGCAACGGGGAAAACGCCCTGTCCCGCATTTTGGGCCCCATCACTCTGCAACGGCCGGTGCTTTCGGCTTTCAGCTGCGAAAGCCGGGTGTATCGGCAGGACGCCGGGGCGCTGGCCGGTGCGCTGCCGCCGCTGGATCTGGTCTATCTGGATCCGCCCTACAACCAGCATCCCTACGGCTCCAATTATTTCATGCTCAATGTCATCGCCGAAAACCGCCTGCCCGGCCCGCTGAGCCGGGTGTCGGGCATACCGGAGGGGTGGAACCGCTCGGATTACAACCGGCCGGCGCGGGCGGAAGCGGCACTGGGACAGCTGGTGTCCGATCTGAACGCCCGGTATGTCCTGATCTCCTACAATTCGGAGGGGTTCATCAAACCGGAGCAGATGGAGACGCTGCTGGGCCGCTTTGGCCGGGTGGAGCGGAAGGACATCCCCTACAACACCTACCGGGCCAGCCGCAATCTGGCCGGGCGGGCGCTTCACGTGGAGGAATCGCTGTTCCTGCTGAAAAAAGATCGGTGAAAAACCGAACAAATGTTGCATTTTTTCAAAAGATACGCTATACTGGATTCATAAAATCATTTTGAGAATGAGGTGCGGTTATGGATAAGCAAAAAGCGCTGGAAACTGCTTTGCAGCAGCTGGAAAAGCAATACGGCAAGGGGACGGTCATGCGCCTGGGCCAGAATGTGGGCATGCAGGTGGAGGCCATCTCCACCGGCTCGGTGGCGCTGGATGTGGCGCTGGGCATCGGCGGCGTCCCCCGGGGGCGCATCGTGGAGATCTACGGGCCGGAATCCTCCGGTAAGACCACCATCGCCCTCCATGTCATCGCCTCCGCGCAGAAAAAGGGCGGCGAGGCCGCCTTCATCGACGCCGAGCATGCCCTGGATCCCGTCTATGCCAAGGCGCTGGGGGTGGATACCGACAGCCTGCTGGTGTCCCAGCCCGACACCGGCGAGCAGGCGCTGGAGATCGCCGAGGCGCTGGTGCGCTCCGGCGCCATCGACGTGGTGGTGGTGGACTCGGTGGCGGCGCTGGTGCCCAAGGCCGAGATCGAGGGCGAGATGGGCGACAGCTTTGTGGGTCTGCAGGCCCGTCTGATGAGCCAGGCCCTGCGCAAGCTGGCCGGCGCCATCTCCAAGAGCAACTGCGTGGTGATCTTCATCAACCAGCTGCGGGAAAAGATCGGCGTCATGTACGGCAATCCGGAGACCACTACCGGCGGCCGCGCCCTGAAGTTCTATTCCTCGGTGCGCATCGAGATCCGCCGTATCGAGCATCTGAAAAACGGCACCACCCTCATCGGTAGCCGCACCCGCGCCAAGGTGGTGAAGAACAAGATCGCGCCCCCCTTCAAGGAGGCCGAGTTCGACATCATGTACGGCGAGGGCATCTCCAAGATCGGCGAGCTGGTGGATATGGGCGTGAAGTTCGGTTTGGTGCAGAAGTCGGGCGCCTGGTTCTATCGGGGCGAGGAGCGTCTGGGCCAGGGTCGGGACGCCGCCAAGCAGTATTTCAAGGAGCATCCCGATGTGGCCGAGCTGGTGGAGAGCCAGATCATCGCCAAGCTCACCGGCAAGGAGCCGGAGAAGAAGGACGACCCCGCCGAGCTGCGGGCTCCCGCCCCCACGGCCAAAGCCTCCCGCACGGCCAAAAGCAGCGTGGAGGTCTTTGCCGACGACTTTGAAGACGACGACTGATGTCCGGGCCGGAGGCGCGCTTCCCGGAGGAGGACTCCCGGGAAAAGACCCTGCGCATGGCGGCCAATGTGCTGGAATATCGGCACCGCAGCAGCCGCGCACTCTTTCAGCGTCTGCTGGAAAAGGGCGCGGAGGAGCGGGACGCCGCCTGGGCGGTGGCCCGCTTGCAGGAGCTGGGCTATCTCAACGACGGGGAATACGGAAAACTGCTGGTGCGTGATCTGTGCGCCCGGGGGTACGGCCCGGCCCGCATCCGCCGCTATCTGAAGGACAAGCTGCTGGATCCCCCCGATATCGAGATCGCCATGGAGGATTATGTCCTCCGGCCGGAGGCGCTGCAAAAATACATCAACAGCAAGCTGCGGGGCACCGTCCCCGACCGGAAGGCCCTGAAACGGGTGTCTGACGGCCTGTTTCGCAGGGGCTTTTCCTGGGGGGACATCCGGAGCGCCCTGCGGGAATATACCGATGCTCTGGAGCTGGAGGAGGAACCGTGAAGGATACCGTAAAAGTTTATCTGCTGCCCCTGGGCTGCCCCAAAAATCTGGTGAATTCCGAGCAGATGCTGGGCAGACTGCAAAACGCCGGCATGGAGCTGGTGGAAAGCCCGGAGGGGGCGGACGCCGCCATCGTCAACACCTGCGGCTTTATCGAAAGCGCCAAGACCGAGGCCATCCAGGCCATTCTGGAGCTGGCCGAACTGAAAAAGCAGGGGAAGCTGCGGGCGCTCATCGCCGCCGGATGCCTGACCCAGCGGTATCAGGAGGAATTTTTGCAGGAGCTGCCGGAGGTGGATTGCGCCTTGGGCGTGGGCAGCTACGATGACATCGTGGAGGCCGTGGAGGAGACCCTGAAAAAGGGCGACCGGCGCGCCTGGTTCCGGGAGCGGGAGGAAAGCGCCCTCACCGGCGACCGGGTGCTGCTCACCGACGGCTATTCCCCCTACCTGCGCATCGCCGAGGGCTGTGACAACAGGTGCGCCTATTGCGTCATCCCCGACATCCGGGGCGCCTTCCGCAGTGTCCCCATGGAGGATGTGCTGGCCGAAGCCCGTCTTCTGGCCGAACGGGGGGCAAAGGAGCTGCTGGTGGTGGCCCAGGACATCACCCGCTACGGGCTGGATCTTTACGGCCGGTGCCGTCTGGCCGACCTGCTGCGGGAGCTGGAGAAGATCGAGGGCATCCGCTGGATCCGCCTGCATTATCTCTATCCCGACGAAATGCCCGACGAGCTGCTGGAGGTCATGGCCGCCAGCAGCAAGATCCTGCATTATTTTGACATCCCCATCCAGCATATCAACGACCGGGTACTGCGGGACATGAACCGCCGGGGCGGGGGCGAGCTCATCCGGGAGCGCATCACCCGGCTGCGGCAGCTGATGCCCGATGCCGTCATCCGCACCAGCCTGATCGTGGGCTTCCCCGGCGAGACCGAGGAGGAATATCAGGAGCTTTATGAATTTTTGGCCGAATACAGGCTTGAACGGGTGGGCATTTTCTGTTATTCTCAGGAGGAGGGCTCCAAAGCGGCGCTCATGCCCGATCAGATAGATGAAGCCACAAAGGAGCGCCGCCGCGCCGAGCTGTATGCGCTGCAGGAGCAGGTGATGGACGAGGCTTCCGCCGCCCAGATCGGCCGCACGCTGGAGGTGCTGTGCTGCGGGCGGGAGGAAGAAGATCAGTGCTTCGGCCGCAGCTATATGGATTCCATCGATATCGACGGGCAGGTCTTTTTCGAAAGTCCCACCGCCCGGCCCGGGGATTTTGTCCGGGTGAAGATCACCTATGCCGAGGGCTGTGACCTTTACGGCACGGTGGTGACAGAGCAGGAGGTTTGAAACCATGACATTACCCAATATTCTCACCTGTCTCCGGGTGGTGCTCATCCCGGTGTTTATGGTGCTGGCCTATCAGGATACCGCCGCCTGTGATCTGGTGGCGCTGGCGGTCTATGTGCTGGCCTGTCTCACCGATTATGTGGACGGCAAGCTGGCCCGCAAAAACAACCAGGTCACCAACTTCGGCAAGTTCATGGATCCGGTGGCCGACAAGCTGCTGGTGATGGCGGCGCTGCTGCTCTTTGTGGAGGACGGCACCATTTCCGCCTGGATGGTGGCCATCATCCTTGGTCGGGAGTTCATCGTTTCCGCCCTGCGCATGGTGGCCGCCGCCGAGGGGCTGGTCATCGCCGCCAACATCTGGGGCAAGGCCAAGACCATGATCACCATGATCACCCTGATCCTGCTGCTGTGTCCCGTCGCCCCGCTGATGCTGGGGCCGGTGTCGGTGCAGACGCTGATGATCTGGCTCACCGTCATCATCACCGCCATCTCCGGCGTCACCTATGTCAAAGATAATTTCGCCGTCATCAAGGACGGCTTCACCCAGAAAGGAGCCTGAGCGTTATGCAGCTCTACAATTCCCTGACCCATAAGAAGGAAGAATTCTATACCAACCAGCCCGGCAAGGTGGCCCTGTATACCTGCGGCCCCACGGTCTATCACTTTGCCCACATCGGCAACCTGCGCTCCTATATCATGGAGGATGTGCTGGAAAAGCATCTGCGCTACAGCGGCTATGATGTGAAGCGTGTCATGAACATCACCGATGTGGGCCACCTGTCCTCCGACGCCGACGAGGGCGAGGACAAGATGCTCAAGGGCGCCCGGCGGGAGCACAAGACCGTCATGGAGATCGCACAGTTCTATACCGACGCCTTCTTCGAGGATTGCCGCAAGCTGAACATCAAGCGCCCCGATGTGGTGGAGCCCGCCACCAACTGCATCCCGGAGTTCATCCATATGGTGGAGAGCCTGATCGAAAAGGGCTACGCCTATGTGGCCGGGGGCAATGTGTATTTCGACACCTCCAGGCTTCAGGAATATTATGTGTTCAACAAGCACGAGGAGGAGGACCTGATGGTGGGCGTCCGGGAGGGCGTGGAGGAGGACACCAACAAGCGCAACAAAAACGACTTCGTCCTGTGGTTCACCAAGTCCAAGTTTGAGGATCAGGCCCTGAAATGGGACTCCCCCTGGGGCGTTGGCTACCCCGGCTGGCACATCGAGTGCTCGGCCATTTCCATCAAGCACCTGGGGGAGTATATGGACATCCACTGCGGCGGCATCGACAACGCCTTCCCCCATCATACCAACGAGATCGCCCAGTCGGAGGCCTATCTGGGCCACAAATGGTGCAACTTCTGGTTCCATGTGCTGCATCTTAACGACAGCACCGGCAAGATGTCCAAGTCCAAGGGCGAGTTTCTGACGGTGGATCTGCTGGAGCGCAAGGGCTATGACCCCATCGTCTATCGGCTGTTCTGCCTGCAAAGTCACTACCGCCGCAATCTGGTCTTCACCTATGAGGGGCTGGACAACGCCGTGGTCACCTACAACAAGCTCATCGCCCGCATCGCCGCCCTGAAGGAAAGCGAGGAGCCGGTGGATGAAGAAGCGGCCGCCGCCCTGCGGGCCCGGTTCAAGGAGGCGCTGGACAACGATCTGAACACCTCTCTGGCCATCACTGCTCTGTATGATGTACTGAAATACAAGACCTCCGACCGTACCAAGCTGGCCCTGCTGGGCGAGTTTGATTACGTTCTGGGGCTGAATCTGCTGTCCGCCGCCGCAAAGAAGCGGGAGGAGCTGCAAAAGGCCCAGGTCAGGGCCGGGGAGTTCACCGTGGTGGCCGAGGGCTGCCCGCCCGACGCGGCGGTGGAGGCCCTGCTGCGGGCGCGCAACGATGCCAAAAAGGCCAAAAACTTCGCCGAGGCCGACCGCATCCGGGACGAGCTCAAGGCGCAGGGCGTGGAGATCATCGACATCCCCCATGGCGCAAAGTATCAAAAGAACTGAACCATCCTCCAACGGGCCTGCCTCAGGGCGGGCCTGTTTTCCGATCGGCACGAAAACCGCTGAAAAGGAGCGCTTGTTATGATCTATCCCCCGTTTTTGCAGGAAAATGACCTGATCGGCGTCACCGCGCCCTCTGCCGGGCTGGACGAGAACCACCTGACGGGCTATCTGAGATCGCTGGAGCACTTTCACGCCCGGGGCTGGCAGGTCACCGAGACCGCCAATGTCCGCCTGCCTGCCCTGCCCAGCTCCCCGCCCCAGCAGCGGGCGCGGGAGTGGAAGGCGCTGGTGCAGGACGCCCGGGTGAAGATGATCTGGTGCGCCGCCGGAGGGGATTTTCTGGTGGAGATGCTGCCGGAAACCGACTTGGACGCCCTGCCGGCCCATCCCAAGTGGGTGCAGGGCTACTCCGACCCCACCGGCCTTCTGTTCCCCCTGACTACAAAATATGACCTGGCCACCATCTACGGCCCCAATGCCGGGGGCTTTGACATGGAGCGACTGCATCCCTCGCTGGAGAACAGCCTGGACATCCTGTCGGGGCGCATCCCGGTGCAGCGCAGCTTTGACCGCTGGCAGCCGGTGGATGCCGCGCCTCAGCCCGGCGGCGGCTACAGTCTCACCCGCCCGGTGTGCTGGCAGACTCCCTGCGGCCCGGTGCGGGCAGAGGGCCGCCTGCTGGGCGGCTGTCTGGATGTGATCGACATCCTCCGGGGCACCGATTTTATCGACGTGCCCGGCTTTGTCCGCCGGTATGAGAGCGACGGGGTCATCTGGTATTTTGACGTATTCGCCATGACCGCCGAGCAGGTGTTTTATGCCCTGTGGAGCATGAAGCAGCAGGGCTGGTTCCGCACAGCCCGGGCGGTGGTGCTGGGGCGGGTGATGTTCCCCGGCGGGGCCATGCTCACCTATGAACAGGCCGTTCGGCGGGCGCTGGGGGAGCTGCCGCTGGCGCTGGAGGCCGATATCGGCCATGTAAAGCCGGCCTTTACCCTCATCAACGGCGCGCTGGGCCGCCTTCGGGTGGAAAACGGCCGGGCCGAACTGGAAATGGAGCTGAGATAAGATGGAAGAGCAAGTGCTGAATGCCGCCGGGTTTGACGCCTGGCAGGCCCGATATGATGCCGATGTTGCCGCCTGCGAGGCGGCGGGGGACTATCCCTTTGCAGGATACACCGATCTGCAGCAGCAGATCTTTGATATCGTCCACGCCAGGGAGGGGGTCTCCGCCCTGGATCTGGGCTGCGGCACCGGACGGATGGCCGCCCGCCTGACGGCGGCGGGGCATCCGGTGTGCATGGTGGATTTCTCCGCCGCCATGCTGGAGACTGCCGCCCAAAACGCCCCCGACGCGGAGCCCGTGTCGGCGGAATTGCAGCAGGTGCCGGAAAGGCTGGCCGGGCGGCAGTTCGACTGCATCTACGCCGCCTATTCCATCCATCACCTGCCCGACAGGGAGAAATACGCCCTGCTGTCCGCCCTGCGCCCCCTGCTGGCGCCGGAGGGCGTCATCGTGCTGGGGGATGTGTCCTTCCCTGACCGGGCCGGGCTGGAGGCCGTGCGGGAGGCCTATGGTGACGAGTGGGACGACACCGAGCACTATCTGGTGCGGGACGAGCTGGAAGCGGCGCTGCCGGAGTACGATGTGGACTGCATCCCCATCAGCTTCTGCGCCGATGTGCTGATCCTTTCGCCCGCCGACTGAGGGCAGCAAAAAAGCAGGAAAGGAGGTGACGCCGGTGGAGCAGCAGCTGGAGCAGCTGTCCGGCAGGGTGGAGGACATCATCTATAAAAATGACGAGAACGGCTATACCGTGGCGCAGGTGGAGCTGGACGACGGCGGCGTCATCACCATCGTGGGCACCATGCCCTTTTTGGGGGCGAGGGAGCACATCGACGCCGAGGGCAGCTATTCGGTGCATCCCCAGCACGGGCCCCAGTTTCAGGTGGAGAGCTATCTGCGCACCATGCCCGAGGATGAGGAGGGCATCTACTCCTATCTGGCCTCCCGGGCGGTGAAGGGCATCGGGCCCAGGACCGCCCGGCAGATCGTGGATCGCTTCGGCATGGAGAGCTTTTCCGTCCTGGCGGAGATGCCCCAGCGACTGGCGGAGATCCGGGGCATTTCGCTGGACAAGGCAAAGGCCATTCAGGCGGAGTTCCTGCGGCTCAACGCCACCCGGGTGCTGCTGGAGTTTCTGGTGCAGTACCGGCTGCCCACCCATTTTGCCCCCGGGCTGATGGCCGCCTACGGCGACCGGGCGGTGGAGGAGCTGGCGGGCAACCCCTACCTTCTGTGCGAGGAGCCTTATCTGCTGGACTTCGCTCAGGCGGACGCCGTGGCAGACAGTCTGGGCATCCCCCGGGAGGCCGATCTGCGGATGGAGGCCGGGCTGTTGTATGTGCTCACCTTCAACCTGCGGGCGGGGCATACCTTTTTACCGGAGGACAAGCTGCTGGAGGCGGCGGCCGGGCTGCTGGAACGGGAGCCGGAGGGCCTGCGGCCCTATCTTTCCTCCCTGACCCAGCGGGAAAAAACAGCCCGGGAGACCGTGCGGGGCCGGGAGGTGGTCTATCTGCATCATGTGCGGATGCAGGAGCGGTTCGTGGCGGAGGAGATCTGCCGTCTGGCCCAGCGCAAGCTGCTGCCGCCCCCCGATCTGGAGCGCAACCTGAAAAAACAGGAGCAGCGGCAGGGCATGGAGTACGCCCAAAAGCAGCAGGAGGCCATCTGTCTGCCCTTTTCGTCGGCGGTGTCGCTGATCACCGGCGGCCCCGGCACGGGCAAGACCACCGCCTTGCAGACCATGCTGGCCCTTTTGAGCAGCTACGGCATGAAGACGCTGCTGGCCGCGCCCACCGGGCGGGCGGCCAAGCGCATGAGCCAGCTGTGCGAGCAGGAGGCAAAGACCATCCACCGGCTGCTGGAGCCGGCCTTTGACAAGGCGGGCAACCTGCGCTTCAAAAAGAACCGCAACGACCCCCTGTCCGCCGATGTGGTCATCGTGGACGAAGCCTCCATGCTGGAGCTTTCGCTGGCGGCCTCCCTGCTGGAGGCGCTGCCCCTCCACGGCCGACTGGTGCTGGTGGGGGATGCCGACCAGCTGCCGCCGGTGGGGGCGGGCAGCTTTTTTGCCGATCTTTTACAGGTGGAGGCCCTGCCTCGGGTGCGGCTGACCGAGATCTTCCGGCAGGCGCGGAACAGCGACATCATCCTCAACGCCCACCTGTTCAACCGGGGGGAGCTGCCCCAGCTGCGGAAGAACGACCGGGATTTTTATTTTTCCGCGTCCCGCAGCGCCGAAAGCACGGTGGACAGCGTGGTATCCCTGATGACCCAGCGCATCCCCGGCCACTTCGGCATCCCCCGGGAGGATATCCAGGTGATCTGTCCCTCACGGCAGGGGGCGTGCGGCACCGAAAATCTCAACCGCCTGCTGCAGCAGGCCCTCAATCCCCCGGGAGAGGGGCGGGGAGAAACCCGCTTTGGACAGACAGTCTTCCGCACCGGCGACCGGGTGATGCAGATCCGCAACAATTACGACCGGGTGTGGAAGCGGTTGGAGCCCGCCGAGACCGGCACGGGGGTCTATAACGGCGACACCGGCACCATCGTGCTGTGCGACCGGGCGGCCCGGCTGCTCATCGTCCGCTTTGACGACCGGGAGGCCGATTACGGCTTTGATGAGCTTTCCGAGCTGGAGCACGCCTATGCCATCACCGCCCACAAGAGCCAGGGCAGCGAATACGCCGCCGTCATCATCCCGGTGTACTCCGCCCCCCAGCGGCTGCTGAGCCGCAATCTGCTGTATACCGCCGTCACCCGCGCCCGGCGGCTGCTGGTGATGGTGGGGCGGGAGGAGACCGTCCGCCGCATGGTGGACACACCCAACGCCAGCCGCCGCTACAGCGCCCTGAAATGGCGGCTGAAGGAGCTGATGCGGGAATGAACGGCCTGCTGAAGCTGCTGTTTCCGCCAAAGTGCATCCTGTGCGGCCGTCTGCTGCCCGGGGAGGAGGAGATCTGCCCCGACTGCCGGCAGAAGGTGCTGCTGAACACCGCGCCGCCCCGGACGGAGAAGGGGGCCTTTTTCGACAGGGCCGCCGCCGGGCTGTGGTACGAAGGGGCGGTGCGCCGGGCCATCCACGGGCTGAAATATCAGGAAAAGCAGAGCTACGCCCGGCCGCTGGCCCGGGTGATGCTCTATGCCTATCAGACCAAGATCGGGGAGGAGTGCGACCTGATCGCCTTTGTCCCCACCAATCCCTCCACCCTGCGGCAGCGGGGGTACGATCAGGCCCGGCTGCTGGCAGAGTCGCTGGCCGAACTGCTGGATCTGCCCTGCGTCCCGGCGCTGGAAAAGACCCGGGAGACCGGGCACATGGCGGGGATGAAGCCCGACCAGCGGCGGGCCAATGTGCTGGGGGCCTTTCGGGTGTGCTGCCCGCCGGAAAAGCTGCGGGGCAGGCGGGTGCTGCTGGTGGATGACATCCTCACCACGGGGAGCACCCTTTCGGAGTGCGCCCGGATGCTGAAGAGCGCCGGGGCAGAGACGGTCTTTGGCCTGTGCGCCGCCGCCGTGCGGAAATCTTCATAAATTTCTTCGAAAATCGGCGGAAAAGCGGGTTGATTTCAGCGGCGGCTTTGGCTATAATAAGCTTGACAGAGATTATTTTTGGGGTGATTTTATTATGTTTTTTTCCGGAAATGATATCGGTATAGATTTGGGAACCGCTTCCATCCTGGTGTTTGTGAAGGGCAAGGGCATCGTCCTGTGTGAGCCGTCGGTGGTGGCCATCGACAAAAACACCGGCAAGACGCTGGCCATCGGGTCGGAGGCCCAGAGCATGCTGGGGCGTACCCCCGGCAACATCATCGCCGTCCGTCCCCTGCGGGAGGGCGTGATCTCCGACTACGAGATGACCGAAAAGATGATCAAGCACTTTATCAAAAAGGTGCTGGGCTTCCGTCTGTTCAAGCCCAATGTGGTCATCTGCATCCCCAGCGTCATCACCGAGGTGGAGGAGCGCGCCGTCATCGATGCCGGTGAGCAGGCCGGCGCCCGGCGGGTGTATCTCATCGAGGAGCCGGTGGCGGCTGCCATCGGTGCCGGTGTGGACATCGCCCAGCCCAACGGCAACATGATCGTGGACATCGGCGGCGGCACTGCCGACATTGCCGTCATCTCCCTGGGCGGCGTGGTGGAGAGCACCTCCATCAAGACCGCCGGTGACAAGTTTGACGAGGCCGTGGTGAAGTATATCCGCCGCAAGCACAATGTGCTCATCGGTGAGCGCACGGCGGAGGAGATGAAGAAGCAGATCGGCTGCGTCTATCCCTATCCCGAGGAGAAGGTGATGGAGGTTCGTGGCCGCTGCCTGATGACCGGTCTGCCCCGCACCTTTACCGTCACCAGCAGCGAGATGATGGAGGCCTTTGAGGATGTGTCCGGCAAGATCGTGGAGGCCGTTCACGCCGTGCTGGAGCGCACTGCCCCCGAGCTGGTGGGCGATATCGCCACCAACGGCATTTTGATGACCGGCGGCGGCAGCCTGATCTATGGCTTTGACAAGCTCATCGAGAGCAAAACGGGCATCAACACCCGAGTGGCGGACGATGCCATCTCCTGTGTGGCTTACGGCACGGGCAAGTCGCTGGAGAATATCTCCAATATGCAGGACGGTACCATGAATCTCAGCCGCCGCAATCAGATGAACTGAGCATGTGCAGACCAATTTGACAAACTGAGGCGGAGAAACCAATTTCTCCGCCTGTTTGTTTTAGAAAAAGAAAAGTGAGGAACAAAAAATGAGAAAACGCATATTGTCTCTGCTGCTGGCGCTGACGCTGCTGCTGGCTGCGCTGCCTGTGGCCGCTGTGGCGGCGGATACCACCGTACAGCAATACGGCACGGTGCCCATCTATATGGGCTACGCCAATCTGGATTACATGGCGGAGCAGATCCTGAAGGAGATCGACACCGCAGGCAAGACCGACCGGGAGCGCATCCGTGCGGTGTACGACTGGATCATCCTGAACTGCGCCCGCTACGGTGAGGCGGACAAGACGTATTTCGATGAGGCGCAGGTGCTGTCGGTGGTGGACAACGATGCCTACATGGCGCCGCTGAACGAGGCCGTTCTGACGGGGAAGCTGAACCTCCGCATCGATGTGGCGAACAGCCTGGATATCTATCTGGGCGGCTACGACACCAATTATTATGTGGCCAGCTGCGCTTATTATATGATGATGTACCGGGTGGGGCAGTGCAACCATTTTTCCGCCCTGCTGACCCTGCTGCTGGGACATCTGGGCTATGACTGCCGCCTGATCGCCGGTGAGTTCCTCAACAGCGACGGCACGGTGGTGGAGCACAAGTGGAACATGGTGCTGCTGGACGGCAAGTATCAGTGGCTGGATGTGCGCATGGATCACGCCAATTACACCCGCACCGGCACGCTGAGCCATACCTATTTTCTCATCGAGGACACCGCCCAGTGGGAAAAGAAGCATCAGTGGGATCACAGCTATTCCGATGCCGTCATGGCGTGCGCCGATCTGATGATGGAGGCCTATGGCACCGCGCTGGAGATCCCCGGACAGGTGGAGGAGGAATATGACGAGCTGCTGCCCTGGAGCAAGTGCTCTTCGTGGGCGGAGCCCTATTTGCAGCAGGCCGACGGGCTGGAGCTGCTGCCCGATGTGCTGCTGCGCACCGACATGACCCAGGATATCTCCCGCCGGGAGTTCGCCGCCGTGGCGGTGAAGTATTACGAGGCGCTCACCGGAAAGACCGCCAGACTGGACAAGTCGGTGGCCAATCCCTTTACCGATGTGGCGAACAGCGAGACCGACATCCGCATCGCCGCTCAGCTGGGGTTCGTCAACGGTACCGGTGACGGCACCACCTTCTCTCCCGACGGCACCCTGACCCGGGAGCAGGCGGTGACCATGCTGGGCCGTGTGGTGGAGCTGGTGGAGACCGGAGCCATCGCCGGGGGCGAGGCCGGCGGGCTGGCGCTGAAGACCGGCAGCGTGGAGCGCAGCTTTTCCGACAGCGGCAGCATTTCCGGCTGGGCGAAGCATTATGTGGAATATTTTGTCAGTCACGGCGTGGTGGACGGCACCGGCGACGGCACCTTTGCCCCCGGCAGGAACATGACCCGGGAGCAGGCCATCAAGGTGGCCGTCACCGCTCTGGGGAAGTAAGCCGCCCACGCTCCCTTTTCCCTTGACAGTTGCCGCCCGGTGGAGTATACTGGCCCTTGCGCAAAAATGCGCGGGGAGTGTGGTTTTATGACGAAGATGACAGCCTTTGTGCGGCGAAATCCCGTGGTGACGGTGGCCGCTGTGGCGGCAGTGCTCACCATGCTGGCAGTGCCGCCGGACGCCCAATATCTGGACTATTTTGACTGGCGCACCCTGACCTGTCTGTTCTGCGTGCTGGCGGTGGTGTGCGCCCTGAAAAACATCCGGTTCTTCTACCTGCTGGCCCGCAGGATCATCGAGCGCTTCAAAACCCTGCGCATGGCCGTCATCGCGCTGGTGTATATCACCTTCATCGGCTCCATGCTCATCGCCAACGACATGGCCCTGCTGACCTTTTTGCCGCTGGGCTATTATGTGTTGCAGCGTACCGGAAAGGAACACGCCATGGCGCTGGTGTTCATTTTCCAGAACATCGCCGCCAATCTGGGCGGGATGCTGACCCCCTTCGGCAATCCGCAAAATCTGTACCTGTACAGCCATTTCGCTATCCCCGACGGGGAGTTCGTCTCCATCATGCTGCCGCCCTTCCTGATCTCCATTGCACTCATCACCCTGTGCTGCTTTCTCATCCCCAATGACCCCCTGCAAATTCGCGGGGAACGGGTGGAGCTGCCCAAAAAGCGCACGGCGGCCTATCTGGCGCTGTTTGCGCTGGCCATCATCATCGTGTTTCGCGGCGTGCCCTACTGGATCGGGCTGATCGTCATCCCGCTGGCGCTGCTGTTCCTCGATCCCAAGGCGCTGAAAATGGTGGATTATCCGCTGCTGTGTACCTTCGTGCTGTTCTTTATTTTTTCGGGCAATCTGGCCCGCATCCCGGCGGTGCAGCAATTTTTCGGCGGGCTGCTGGAGAAAAACACCCTGCTGGTGAGCGTGCTGTCCTGCCAGTGCATCAGCAACGTGCCCACGGCCATTCTGCTCAGCCAGTTCACCACAAATTATTCTCAGCTGCTGGTGGGGGTGAATATCGGCGGCACCGGCACGCTGATCGCGTCGCTGGCCAGCCTGATCACCTTCCGGGAGTACGCCAAATACAATCAGGGGCGGATGCTGCGGTATGTGATGGTATTCACCCTGTTCAACTTCCTGTTTCTGGGGATCCTGACCGCGTTTGAGCTGTTGATCCTGTAAA
>CAZDUQ010000013.1:17826-19889 GCA_964508665.1 uncultured Oscillospiraceae bacterium
CGGGCGGTTCGCCGAGAGCATGATCCTCCGTCGGGGGCGCATCGCGGCGGTGGGGCGGCAGCAGGAACTGCGCCCTTACGCAGAGGGGTGCGCCTTTCTTTCCTGCGGCGGACGGACAGTGATCCCCGGGGTGATGGACGCCTGTCTGTGTCTGGCGGCGGTGGGGTCGCCTCTGCCGCAGGGCAGCCGCGGGCTGGAGGAGGCCGTGGGGGTGTGGATGGCCGCCCATCCCTCACAGGCGAAGCGGGGGGCGCGGCTGTACTGGCGCTCCGGCGGAGAAGAGCTGAGCCGGGCGCGGCTGGCGCGCATCTGGCCCCACAGCCCGCTGGTGCTGGAGGACGGCGTGCGGCAGGCGGCCTGGGCCAATGCTTCGGCGCTGGCACTGCTGGAGCGGCGGGGGCTTCCACCTGCACTGCGATCCCATATGGAATTCGACGGGGAGGGCCGCCCCACCGGGCGGGTCTCCGGGCCGGTGTGCGGCCTTTTGGCCGGGTGTCTGCCCCGGGAGAGCCAAAAGGTGCGGATGGCGGCGCTGCGGGAGGGACTGCGGCGGGCCGCCCGTGGGGGGATCACGGCGGTGCAGAGCATGGATCTGCTGGGGGAGCCGGCGCTGCTGTCCGCCGCGCGGGAGCTGTATCGGCAGGGGGAGGCGCTGCCGCGGCTGCGGTTTTTCACCCGGGAGAAGCAGGGGCTTTCCCCTTGGCTGGCGGGACGGATCACCCCGGCGGAGGAGTTGGCCTCCGCGCTGTGGCAGCCGGGACAGCCGGTGGTGCCGGTGCCCGACGGGCCAACGCTGGAGCGGGCGCTGGAGGGGCTGGCCCGTCGGGACGTGATGGCCGGGGATGTGCGGCGGCCGGTGCTTCTGGGGGCGGCCTGCGCCACGCCGCAGCAGCTGCGGCCCATGGGGGAGCGGGGGCTGGGGATCGTGGTCTTCCCCGGGCGGCTGGAGGAGAGCCTTGCGGCCTGTGCCGGGCAGCCGGGGGCGGTGGCCTGCCCCTTCCGCACGATGCGGGGGCTTGGGGCACACGTTGCCTTTGGCGGGCTGGATCGGGCGGAGCCCTTTTCCGCGCTGGAGAAGGCCGTCTGCCGCCGGGACCGGGAGGGACTGACGGTGGAGCAGGGGCTGGAAGGCTGGACGGCGGAGAGCGCCTGGACGGGCTTTGACGAGGACAGTCTGGGGCAGCTGCGGCCGGGGTATCTGGCCGATGTGCTGGTGCTGGAGGGCGATCCCTTTTCCCTGCCGCCGGAGGCGCTGGGCACAGTGCGGCCGGTGCTGACGGTGGCGGCGGGGCGGGTGCTGCACCGGGAAATTTAACGCGATAAAGGGTTGACAGTGGCGGGGCGCGGGTGTATAGTAGACCCAGCCTGGCAGTTTAGGGCTATAGGATCCGGTCTCCGTGGAACAGGGTGTTGAACGCGGAGGGAAACGCCTATAATCCCGACCCCGCTGCCGCATGGAGCCTTCTTTGCTGGTGCGGCAACGCTGATCGTCTTTGCGGTCGGCTGCCGCGAACTACAAAGGAGGTCTTTTTTATGTCCGTATTTACCCGCGCCTATTGGCAGCAGGCGGCCCGTCAGCTGAAAAGCGTCCGGGTGCTGGCCGTCTGTGCACTGCTCACCGCCGTGACGGTGGCCATCTCGCAGCTGTATATCCCCCTGCCGGTGAACAACCTGCATATTTTCTTCGATTATATGCCCAAGGCGGTGTGCGCCGCGGTCTGCGGGCCGGTGGCGGCGCTGGGGGTGGGGTTCGTCATGGATATTCTGGGGTTCGTGTTCCATCCCTTCGGGGCGTTTTTCCCCGGGTATACCCTCAGCACCATTGTGGCTATGGGGATCTACGCTCTGGGACTGTACCGACAGCCGATCACGGTGACGCGCATCGCGGTGACCAAGCTGGCGGTGAATGTGATCTGCAATGTTTTCCTCAACAGCGTGTGGAACACCATGCTGTATTCCAAGGGCTTCTGGGTCTTTGTGAGCAGCGGCGCAGTGAAAAATCTGCTGCTGTGGCCGGTGGAGACCGTCATGCTGGTGCTGGTGTTTCGGCTGCTGTCGCCCAC
>CAZDUQ010000014.1:0-18207 GCA_964508665.1 uncultured Oscillospiraceae bacterium
GGGGATGCGGCGGCGGCAGGTGGCGGGCATTTTCCTGACGGAAACGGCAGCGCAGGCGCTGACCGGGACGCTGGCGGGAGGGCTGGCGGCCTGTGGGGTGCTGGGCACCGCCTCCTTCCAGCTGAAGTATCTGCTGCTGGTGCTGGTCTGCTTTTTGCTGGGCGGCATGGCGGCTGTGTGGAAGATCTCCGGTGTGAATGTGTTCAATATCATGACCGCAAGGGAATGAGCGGGGTGCGGAAGCACCGCGCAGTGGATACGGCCTGTGGGAATACCACAGGCCGTCAGCTTGTCCCCAAAAGTCAAAGCTGACGGTCGGCCAGCGCTCCACAGTGGGAGCCGGGCGCTTGGGAATTTTTGGCGATTTTCCCGCAGAGCTGCGCTTTTGCTGCGGAATCGTGCTATAATGCAGGATAGACCCAGGCTCGTTCGCTGCGGGAGGTGACGATATGCGAAAAAACAGCTTTCCCGGAATACAGGCGCTGCTGTTCACCGCCACCGGCGTTCTGGTGGCGGCGCTGCTGCTCTATCTGCTGTTCACACCCAATCTGGAGGTGACGCGGGCGCGGGAGGCTTCGGGCTATACGACGGCCCGGAACGTCTCCTGTACGGAGACCACCGACGACGCGGGACGGCTGGTGCGGCAGTTCCGTTTTTCCCTGGAGGAGGTGGCCTATGATTCCACACTGACCTTCTTTTTCAGCCACCAGAACGCGGTGGTTCGGCTGGACGGAGAACAGGTCTATTCTCTGCAGGCCTCGCCCCGGATGGCCATCGTCCGGACGCCGGGATGCAACTGGGCCATGATCCCGCTGTACCGGGAGGACACCGGCAAGGAGGTGCTTGTGGAGCTGACATCGATCTATAAAGGCTATCAGGATCAGGAGATCGAGTTTTACGTGGGCTCCAAATATGCCGTCTGCGCCGCCCAGCTTCTGCGGTCACTGCCGGAAATGCTGCTGAGCTTTCTGAATATTCTGGTGGGACTGCTGCTGATGATGGCCGGTCTGTATTTTTCCCGCAAGCATATCGCTGACCGCGGGCTATATGCCCTGGGACTGCTGGCGATCTCTCTGGGACTGTGGAATTTTACCCAGACGCGGTTTGCGCCCATCCTGCTGGAGGGGCACACCGTCTTCCTTTATTATGTCTCCCTGACCATGCTGATGAGCAGCATCCTGCCGCTGATCAAATCGATCCGGCTGCCCCGGAAGCGGGCCTTTCGCAGCATCCTCAACGAGCTGTGCCTCTTTGCCGTCCTGTGCGATGTGATCCAGCTGCTGCTTCAGCTCACCGGGACGCTGGATCTCCGCCGGACGCTGCCCCTGACCCACGCCATGCTCATCATCGGCGCAGTGCTGCTGGTGATCAAAGGCTTCGTGAGCCAGCTGCGTGGCTGGCAGACCGGGAGTCGGCAGCAGGGGAACCTCATCTGGCTTCTTGGCCTTGGCGTGCTGGCCGATCTGGCCATTTACTATTTCGACGGTCAGTCCTCCGGTCTGCCTGCCACGCTGTTCGCCCTGTTTTTGTATACCCTCAGCGAGGGCATCCACCTGTTTACCGGCTATGTCCGGCAGCAGCATATGCTGGAGGAAAAGGAGAACCAGCTGGCCATGAGCCGCGTCACCACCATGATGAGCCAGATCCGCTCGCACTTCGTCTTTAACATCCTCAACGCCATCAGCGGAATGTGCAAATACGACCCGGAAAAGGCCGACGAGACAGTGGTGCGCTTCGCCCGGTATCTGCGCAATAACATCGATATCATGGAGGACGATCAGAGCATCCCCTTTTCCGCCGAGCTGGAGCGGCTGGAGGATTATGTGATCCTGGAGCAGATGCGGTTCGGCGACCGCATCCGCTTTGAGACCGATATCGAAATCGATGACTTCCGCCTGCCGCCGCTGATCGTGCAGCCGGTGGTGGAAAATGCCATCAAGCACGGCCTCAGCCGGAAGACGGAGGGGGGCACCATCGTCCTGCGCACCCGCGATCTGGGCGGCGCCGTTACCGTCACGGTGGAGGACGACGGTGTGGGCTTTGATACCGGACAGCCGGGGGACGCGCACTCCATCGGCCTGAAAAATATCCGCTTCCGGCTGGAGCACCTGGTGCATGGCACACTGGACATTGCCAGCGAGCCGGGAGTCGGCACCGTGGTGACCATTACCATTCCCCGGGAGGAAGCACTATGAATGTGATCTATGTAGACGATGAACAGCCCGCCATCGATAACTTCCGTCTGACCACGGCGGATTTTGCGGAGATCCGCTCTCTGAACTGCTTTCAACGGGGGGAGGAAGCGCTGGCCTTTGCCCAGGAGCACACGGTGGATGTGGCCTTTCTGGATATCGAGATGCCGGGGCTCCACGGCATACGGCTGGCTGCGGCGCTGAAGGAGCGCGACCCGGCGCTGCGGGTCGTGTTCGTCACGGCCTACAGCCAGTATGCGCTGGATGCCTGGAGGGCGGATGCCAGCGGATATCTGCTCAAGCCCTATACCGCCGCCGATATTCGCGGGGCGCTGGCAAAGTGTGCCTATCGCCCGTTGCCCTCCCATCAGGTGGTGATCCAGACCATCCCTACGCTGGCCATCACCGTTCGGGGCACGCCGCTGCATATTTCCAGCGCCAAGGCCCGGGAACTGATGGCGCTGCTCATCGACCACGGGGAACGGGGCTTCACCGCCGGCGAGGGCATTTCCTATCTCTGGCCGGACAAGCGGAATGATCCCAGCACACAGTCGCTGCTGCGCATGACCTACAAGCGCCTGGCCGCCACGCTGGAGGAGGCCGGGGCGGGGAACATCCTTGCCTCCGAGGGCAACCGCCGATATCTCCGCACCGACGAGGTGGAATGCGACCTGTACCGCATTCTGGCGGGGGACAGGCAGGCGGCGCGAAAATACAACGGTGAGTATCTGCGGGAGTATGCCTGGGCAGAGGAGCGCAACGGACAGCTCTACTGGATGCTCCGGGGGAAAACGCTGGAATCATAGAAATCATAGAAGAAGGGCCTCTCCGCAGGGAGAGGCCCTTTTCTGTCAGCGCGGCTGCTTTTGCCGGGCAATTTTTTTAATTTTTCCGAAAGATGCACAATATTGTTACGCATCTGTTACGCAGATGCTGATATGCTGACAGCGAAAAAATCGTGCGCGGGCACAGGCTCGTCCGCGAAACTGTCTGAAGGAGCGAATAATCATGAAAAAACGACTGACAGCGCTGCTGCTTTGCGCGATGCTGGCGCTTCTGCCTGCCTGCGGAAATCAGAGCGGGCAGCAGGACGCTGACAATGGCCAGAGCGTACAGACCCCTGATAACGGCGGCGATACGGAACAGCCGGGTGACGCGGATGTCAGCCTGGTGCAGGAGCTGGGCCTGACCGCTCAGGCCAAGGACGCTTCTGCCTATACCGTTGAGATCAACTCCGCCCTGTATTCCCTGCTGGACTTTGCGGACAGCAGCGAGTATGACAACGCCACCCGGGGCCTCCTCGACGCTCCTGAGGTGCTGGAGCTGACCGACGAGGCGGGCAATGTGATCTGGAGCCAGCAGGCATATTCCTTCCTGGACGATTACGAGCAGGCTCCCGACACCGTCAACCCCAGCCTGTGGGAAAACACCCGCAACAACCACGCCTACGGCCTGTTTGAGGTGACCGATGGCATCTATCAGGTGCGGGGCTATGATATGGCCAACCTGACTCTGATCGAAGGCGAGACCGGCTGGATCGTCTTTGACCCGCTGATGAGCGTGGAATGCACCCAGGCCGCCATGCAGCTGGTGGAAAAGAATCTGGGCCACCGGGAGGTCAGGGCTGTGATTATCTCCCACCCCCATGTGGATCACTACGGCGGCATCAAGGGCATCATGACCGGCGAAGACGCGGCCGACAGCAGCCTGAGCATCGAGGAGCAACTGGCCAGCGGCAAGATCCCCGTCATCGTGCCCGAGGGCTTTGCCGAGCACGCCGTTGCTGAAAATGTCTACGCCGGAAAGGCCATGGCCCGCCGCGCCAATTATCAGTACGGTGTGCTGCTGGAGGCCGGTGTCACCGGCAAGCTTGCCATGGGCATCGGCATTGGCCAGTCCACCGGCACCGTCAGCTATCTGGCGCCTACCTATGAAGTCACCGAGACCGGCGAGACCATGACCATCGATGGCATTGAGATGGAGTTCCAGCTCACCCCCGGCACCGAGGCTCCCGCCGAGATGAACACCTGGCTGCCCCAGTTCAAGGCGCTGTGGGTGGCGGAGAACTGCACCGGCACGCTGCACAATCTGTATACCCTCCGGGGCGCACAGGTGCGGGACGGCGCAGACTGGGCCGGTTATATCACCGAGGCCGTCACCCGCTACGGCGATGAGGCCCAGCTGACCTTCCAGGCCCACAACTGGCCCCACTGGGGTAACGAGACCGTGAACGAGTATATGGTCAACACCGCCGCAGTCTATAAATTCATCAACGACCAGACCCTGACCTATATCAACCAGGGCTATACCTCCGATGAGATTTCCAACATGATCCAGCTGCCCGAGGCGCTGGCCAAAAACTGGTACACCCGTCAGTATTACGGCACCGTGGCCCACAACTCCAAGGCGGTCTATCAGAAATATATGGGCTGGTACGACGCCAATCCCGTCAATCTGGATCCGCTCACGCCTTCCGACAGCGCGAAAAAGTGGGTGGAGTATCTGGGCGACACCGACAAGGTGCTGCGCATGGCGAAAGAGGATTATGACAGGGGCGAATATCAGTGGGTGGCCGAGGTGACCAACACCATCGTCTTTGCCGACCCCACCAATGAGGCCGCGCGGCTGCTGTGTGCCGACGCGCTGGAGCAGTTGGGCTATCAGGCGGAATCCGGCCCGTGGCGCAACGCTTATCTCTCTGCCGCGCTGGAACTGCGGGAGGGCAATTCCGTGGAGAAAGCCCAGCAGGCGACCTCCAACGGCGATGTGCAGATGGATATGACCGCTACAATGATCTTTGAATATATGGGCATTCTGCTGGACAAGCAGGCCGTGGCCGATCAGGATTTTACCGTGAGCTTTACTCTGCCCGATGTGAACGAGGCCCATACCCTGCAAGTCAGGAGCGGCGTGCTGCTGCTGTACAGCAATACTGCGGCTGAGGATGCCGATGTGGCGGTTACCTGTCCCAAGAACGCGCTGCTGTATCTACTGGCCCACAGCTTCGATGGTTTCCGGCAGGTTTCGAAGATCGAGGGCGACAGCGAGCTGCTGCGTCTGCTGACCGAAAATCTGAATCAGCTGACCAGCGCCACCGTTGCCGATTTTAACCTTGTTGAGCCGTAAACGTTGAAAAAGCGTTCCTGTTAAGAAATAAAGGAGGAAAATTATGAGAAAACGGATCCTGAGTCTGCTTCTGGCGCTCACCATGACGCTTTCCATCCTGCCCGTCGGTGCCATCGCTGCCGAGCTGGAGGAACTGTGGGAAGAACCGGAAGGGGCAAACATGCCGGACGATCAGAGGGGCATCCTCTATTCTGACGCCCGGCTGACCCTCTCTGCGGAGGACTGCCTTGCGGAGGACGGTGGGTCTTATCCCGTCACCCTCACCCGCGGCGGCGATGCGGAGGAGGAGACACACTTCGCCGTGGTGGTGTATGATAACAGCACCAACTACGGCGAGGATTACCGCATCCTGTACGACGGAGAGGCTGTGGAAAAGCTCGAAGGCTCCCGCAGCGTGTACGACGCCTTCCGGGACGAGGGCGAGCTGAGCGATGGCGTTGCGCTGGATCTGGCCATCGCGGAGGCTCTGGCCGGAGCGGAGCAGAACGATGACGGAAAGGACAGCCAAGCTGAAACCGTCAGCGCGGCGGCGGCTCTGGCACAGCTGGACGAGCTGGGTGCAAAAGCGGCTGCGTTCACCGTGTCCTTCGCTGCCGGACAGCGCGAGACGGTGCTGACCGTGGAAGTACTGGACGATGGCATCACGGAGTATGAGGAGACCTTCCTGATGGCCGTTCTGGACAAGGACGGTGAAGCTGTGGAAAGTGCGCAGCAGATCTTTGCCATCGAGGACGATGACGGAACGCCGGAGGTCACGGTGGCGTTTGACTGCGAAGACGGACTGGCACTCACCGATGACAGCGATGCTGTTGAGCTGCAATTCAGGCGCAGCGGCGATCTGGCGACAACAACGCTGGTGACGCTGTATCTGGACGGCGAGGCCTACGGTCAGGTGGACTTTGCCCCGTGGCAGGAGCTCCAGCGGGTCAAGGCGGCCTGCGCCGGTGTGTATACGCTGGAGGACGGCGACGAAGCGGTGGAGGTCTGTGACGACCGCACGGCCACCCGGTCGGTGGCGGAGGGAGCCGATCCTGAGCTGGATGCCGTTCCCGACGAGTACGCGGTCATCCGCACGCCCCGCACGAACGAGCTGGACAATACTGCCTGGCTGCCCGGCTGGGCCACCGGCCGGGAGAGCACCAACGAGACGCAGACCGTCTATCTTGGCTCTGCCAAAGACAACAACCTGTTCAAGGCCGGAGGCAACTCCAGCAAGGGCTCGGTCACATTCTTTGTGGACGACCTGAATGTCCACGAGGTCAGCACATCCGGTGACGGTACTTATACCAGCACGGGCGAGCTTTGGGCCGACAGCATCAAGAGCTATGACTTCACCGGGGTGGAATCGGTGGAGAGCACAGTTTATATCGATGGTGTAGATCACGAGGCCAATATCAGCATCGGCGTTTATCAGACAGCAAATCATGAGGTAAACGTCACCGATGACGGCACATATACGCTCACCACCACCCTGCCGGACAAATGCCAGAGCACCAAATATGTCTATTATCACAACGAAGACCCCAAAGGCTGGTGCGGCGGCACGAATCTGTTTGTCCCCAACGGTTTCAAGATGAATTTGCGCCAGTATCGCTTTGATATTGTGGATGACGCGGATGTGATCGACCCGGGCACGGAAAACGGGGACGGCACGATGGACTATACGAGCTGTGCGCTGTACTATAACGGCGGCACGAATCCCGGCCGCCATGTCCCACGTATCGATGCCGGCAAGGATACGCAGTACATGACTATCAACAGCAAGGATTACGGGAAGAACAGGACGGTGGACATCTGCTATTCCTCCACCGACGGTCAGTATCCGGCAAAGCTGGTGGGCTACAGACTGATGAACGGCTCCACCGGCGCGATGTCCGCTGTGATCTCTCTGACGGACGGCAGCAATGGCAGTGGCACAGGAACAGCTTCCATCACCTTTGATACCGACTTCCTGAAGAAGTATGAAAACGATTACTGCGTTTATGAGGATCTGAATGGGGCCGGGGCCTGGACCTTCCATATCGTTCCGGTTTATGAAAAGGTCGATACCAGAGGCTATGTCCTTTCCTCTGATGTGGGAGATCTCGAGGTGTACCCCGAGGCCAGCGGCTACGCCATCGGCGACAAGTGGGTGTTCTACGGCGTTCCCAAAAACGGAAGCAAGGCACAGCTCAGCGGTGTCTGGTATCAGGCCTTTACCAATGCCAGCGACCAGCCTGTGCGGCAGGGCATCAGCACGACCACCTATGGTACCGACGGCAATATGATCCTGCTGGATATCCTGTATCCACGCTACACGCTTCAGGGCGTTTTCAGCGCAGATTCCACCCGTTTGCTGCTGTATTATGCCGATGATGCCGCCAAGCTGAACGGCGTTGTGGAAAACGATCTGCGCAGGGAAAATGAGGTCGTCTCCCCCGAGCAATATGTGGTGGGTGACTATGTTTCGCTGGTGGCCAAGCCCAACGACGGCTATATCACCCGCTGGAAGGTCAACGGCGTCAGCGAGTATTATTACGGCAATGTCTTCAATTATCAGCTGGACGGCAACCCCGACCACAACATCGTCTATGTAGACTTTGTGGCGAAGACCGAAGACGGGGGCAGACAAACCACCGGCACGCTGACGGGGAATCTGCGGCAGGCCTATGTGGAGGCGCGGCTCAACGGCAGCACCTCCTGGCTGCCCATGGCCAACACCACCATCTCCATCACGGCTGATCAGACCTATACCGTCACCACCGATGCGGACGGCAACTTTACCATCGAAAACTTTGAAGGTGTGTCCAACGGGATCTATTCCATGTCGGTGCTCTATGACGAGGCCATCGGCTACACCACCTTCAATTATACCCCCGGCAGCTCCATGAATATCCAGATGCCGCAGTTCGCCACCGGCGTGCCCTATCCCTATAACGCAACGGCCGATGTGGACGGCGCGGGCAGCAACCAGAATATGTTGACGCTGACCTCCGGCGGCACCCTGAATGTCTCGGTGCGGGTGTATACCCCGCCCAAAAACTATGCCATCACCGGTGTGAATTTCTATTTTCTGAATTCCACCCTGGTAGCCGGAGGCGCGGGCACCTCGGCGGCCAGGGCCTACAGCGCCAGCTATCAATCCACCGATGGCGACTGCCAGATCTGGAACATTAAGATCACCGATACCTCTGAGCTGCAAAGCGGTACGAGGCTGTATGTGGAAGTAGTGGCCGACAAGGAGATCTACCACAACGATTCCAGCGGCGATTACCTGACCATGACCACCAGTATTTCCACCGGACTGGTGGACTGCGGCTACGGCCTGACTACGGCCAACGATGAGGATATCTACTCGGTGAGCTATGATGTGCCCCAGTCTCCCAGTATGCAGCAGGCGCTGGATGTCACTTCCATCGAGGTGCCTGTGCTGGGTGCACTGGATTTCAGCCTTACCAGTAAGACCGGCGGATTTTTCTCCCAGCGGTCCGACAGTCAGGGCAACACCGTCCTGATCTGCGGCTCCACCTATCTGAACTATTTCGGTACCGGCACGGTGAGCCAGAAGCTGGAGGACAAGCGCAAGACCTCCGCAGCGCTGAGCGAGGCTGAACGGGTGGGTGCGGCCAACGCCGATGTGACCGCCGTGGGCAACCGGAATGTTGCCAAGGTGGACGCACCCTCCAAGTGGACCTTTGCCCCCGCGTATCTGTTCAAGTTCACCCTGAGCAAAACGACTGACGGCAGCAGCACCTATGTCTCCCGCTATGAAATGGCGCTGGGCGTGGATGCCAGCTATATCCGCAATATTCCCTTCAGCGTGTACGGCGTACCGTTCTATGTGTGTCTGATGTTCACCGGCGAGGCGTACTTTGACATTCAGGCGGAGTTTGCCGAAGCGGGCGGACTGACCATGGACGGTGTATCGGAGGATCTGTTGTTCGGAGACCGGGTCACTAGGCTGGACACCTATATCGTCGCGCCTGTCATGAGCATCATGGCCAAGGGTGGTGTGGGCTACAACGGATTTTTGAGCCTGTATCTGTCGGCGGGCGTTACCTGTCCCTTTATCATCGACCTGCAGCCCGGCGGAGATGTGGAGGCGGCTGCCAACTTTGGCTTTAACGTGGCGGCCGGCGCCGATCTGGTTCTGTTCAGCGGCTCCATCAGCAAATCGCTGGAGGTGAGTGGCGTCGGCGATGCCGAGCAGCTGGCAAAGCTGAAGACCATCACCCAGGAGGCCGCCGCCGACGTCAGTCCCCAGTTTCTGCGCAGCGCCATGCGCTCCGTGGAGCTGGAAGAACTGCTGAACGAGACGACCTTTGCCCCCATGGTGCGCTCCGCTCTGCGGCGCAGCGCAGCCGAAAGCGGCACGGTGGCAGCCAATGTGTTCAAGAACACCGGCGTGCATCTGCTCAAGCTGGATGAGGACAGCCTTCTGGCCTTCTATCTGAAGGATAACGGCAACGGGGACGAAAACTCCCTGAACTATCTCACCGTGGCCTATTCCGTCAGCACCGATGGCGGCGAGAGTTGGGGCGAAATGGCGTATGTCAGCGACAACACCCGGCAGCCCAACACCTCTTTGCAGTTTGATGTCAATCTGTTCGATCTGGGCGACTGCACGCTGGTCACCTGGTCGGAGGCCAACTTTGATCAGGTGCTGAGCAATCTGGACGAGGTGGATATCGACAGGCTGACCCTCGCACAGATCTCCAGGTTTATGAACGCCATGGATCTCAGGGGCCGCATCTTTGATGAGAACGGCAACCCCATGGGCGAAGCCTTTACCATCGCGGAAAACTCCACCGTGGCCTGCGGCGCGCTGGACGCGGTAAAGAACGGCGACATGATTTATGTGTACTATCAGCGCAATGTTTACCCCTCTGATGAGAGCGATGGCGAGATCACGCTGACCGATCTGCTGAGCACCGAACGCACCATCGCCATGGCGAGAGCCGATGTCAATGACACCGACGAGTGGATCTCCACCCCTGTCCGCGCCGAAAAGGCGAATGGGCAGCAGTACCGCATCACCGATGTGGAGCCCTTTGTCCACGACGGCGTGATGGGCGAGATTCTGGTGCTGGATCGGGACGGCAGGCTGGCTGAGTGGAACAGCGATACCGAAGCCTGGGATGCCAGCAACGAGGACCGCCAGCTTTATCTGCGCACCTATACCTTTGATGAGGAAACCGGCAAGCCCATTCCTTCCGCTCTGCTGGCCATCACCGACCCCGGGGTCTGCGCCCAGAACCCGCAGGTGGTCAGCAATGACGATTATCTGCACCTGCTCTGGAATCAGGACGGGCAGATCGTCTATCTCACCGATTTTGTGGCCACCAGTGAGGACAGCGAAGCTGTGCGTAAGGGCGCCTATGTGGTAGTGGACGAGGACGGCAACGCGACTGTGAATGCCGACAACAAGGGAAAGTATTATGCCAACGGCATCGCTGCCGACGACGAACACTTCCATATCGGCACCACCTTCTCCGCCTCCATGGACAATGACGGCCATGTGCTGCTGAGCTGGGTCGCCACCGACACAGCATCCGATGCGCTCACCGATGAGGTCTATGGCGTGGTGCTGGAAACTGTTACCAACGCCCAGGCGGTGGAAGCCTCCAATGCCGAGGCTGCCGATCGCACCGGCAAAGGCTCCGGACTGGCAGGCAGCGATGCGATCTGTCAGCTGCTGGCAAAGGGCTCTCCCGTGGCGCTGACCGAGGATACGGACGGTCTCATCGGGGCGCTGGACAGCGTGTTTGTCAGCGATGGGGACAACGGCAGCTTTCTGCTGGCGTTCAGCAGGCTGAATGATGCGCTGCAGGAGGAAGCAACCTCTGCCGATATCCTCGCCCGGCAGAGCGTATATGAGTCTCAGCTGGAGATCACCCGGGTCTCCGCACCCGAATACCCCATGCCCGGCAGTGAGATGACCCTTTCGGTCACCGTGGCCAACAGGGGCCTGGGCGAGGCAACCGGTGTGGAAGTCTGCGCCGAGGGCGTTGGCGACGGTGCCAATGTGACCATCGACAGCATTCTGCCCGGCAGAAGCAAAACGGTGGAGCTGACGGTGAAGGTGCCGGAGGACTTTGCCTCCGATGCGGCTCTGACCGTTACTGCGGCGGACACCGACGGCAGCGACAGCGAAAACGTGGAGGTTTCTTACGGCCCGTGCTTCCAGATCAAGCAGATGCCCGCGATGTCCAATCTTGCGGGCAGCAGCGACTATCGCACCGAAACCATCGTTTACAATGCGGGCAACGCCGCAGGTATTCCCACGCTGAACTATGAGGTCAGCATTTTCGCCTGTGAAGACGAGGGCGACAAGTACAGCTGTACGGCCGACGGAGTGCTCGCGCCGGGCGGCTCCGCCGTGCTGACCTGTGTGCTGGAGGATACTCCCGTTACCGCCGATGATACCGGCACGCTGTCCGTCCAGGTGGAGACCGGCGACAGAGCGCTTGGCCTGTATCAGTGCATCCAGGGCCAGATGCCCGGGCTGACGGCGGTGGTGACCATGTCCGACCTGAAGCCGGGCGATGAGGATGACTCCGACCACAAGCCCATTGCCCCCGTGGCACCCACCGTGCCCTCCGGTGACGAAACGCAGAAGCCCTCTGAGGGAGAGACCTCCGGCAGCGAAACCCAGGAGTCCACGGCTCCCGTCTTTGACGATGTGGTGTCCGGCATCTGGTATGAAAAGGCCGTCAGCTGGGCGGTGGAGAACGACATTACCACCGGCACCGGTGAAAGCACCTTTGGCCCCGAGCTGAGCTGCACCCGCGCGGAGGCGGTCACCTTCCTGTGGCGCGCTGCGGGATGTCCCACAGCAGGCAGCGGCACCATGACGATGAGTGATGTGCCGGCAGACGCCTGGTACCGGGAAGCCGTGCTGTGGGCGGTAGAGAACGGCATCACCACCGGCACCGGTAACGGCCTGTTCAGTCCGGATATGGTCTGCACCCGCGCCCAGATCGCCACCATGATTTATCGAATGGAGCAGACAAAGGGCGGCGGCTTTACCGGCGCGTGGGCGATGAAGCTTCCCTTTACCGATGTGCCCGACTGGGCGTTTGAAGCGGTGGCCTGGTGTTACATGAAAGGCATCACCACCGGTATCGGCGAAACTACCTTCGGCCCCGACCTGATCTGCTCCCGTGCGCAGATCGTCACCCTGCTGTACCGCTACAGCACACTTTAACGGAAGCGCATCACGAACCGGATCACAGCAAAACCGCCCGGACAAGCCTGTCCGGGCGGTTTTTGTGCAGTCGTCAGATATTTACGCGTTTTGCGGATGTCTGCCTGCGGGGTCAGCGATCCTTCTGAAAGGCCATGCGGGGCGTGCCGTCGTCGCACAGGATGGTGCCGCAGTGGACGAAGCCCAGCTTTTCCAGCGTGCGGCGCATGAGCACATTATCCTCGTGGGTGTCGATGCGCACCGAGCCGCACTGCTCCAGACACCATTCCAGACAGTACCGCCCCAGTCCGGGCTTTTCTCCGTCGGCGGCGATGCGATGCACCGTGCCGTAGGGCGTTCTGTCGGAAAGCCACGCCCCGTCGATGTGGGCGTAGGTGGGATCCTCGCCCCACAGCAGGGCGAACACGGCGTGCAGCGCTCCGTCCTCCTCATAGACATAGCTGCGGCCCAGACGCACATCCTCTTCGATCATGCTGCGGTAGGGATAGCCGCCCGTCCACTGCTCTGTGTTGCCGGTCTCCCGCATCCGGGCGCGGCCCCGGTCGTACAGCGCCATCACGGCATCCATGTCCTCCGGACGGGTTCTGCGGATGCGGCCCCGGGGGACGAAGGCGGGCTTTTCGCCCACCAGCTCCAGCAGCGTCTGCCGGGCGGAAAGCTGCCCCGCCAGCTGCCGGGCATCACACAGGGCGGCGCGGCGCTTCTTTTCGCTGACGGGGGCCTTTTTCGCCCGGATCAGCAGATTTTTGGGGGAGTGGGCCAGATCGATGAACTCCAGCACCTGCACCTCGTACCCCCGGCTCTCCAGCAGACGGGCGCGGATGGCATCGGTGGCCAGGGCGCACAGGCGCTCTTTGAGGATGCCGTAGCCGGTGATGGGAGGCAGCGTGTCGGCCCTTGTCTGCAAATTCAGCTCGTGCTGGCAGCAGGGCACCGACAGGATGTACCGCGCGCCCCACTCCATGGCGTGGAACAGGGCGTAGTCGGTGGCGGTGTCACAGGCGTGGAGGGTGATGACCATATCGGGGGGCGCTTCGGCCACATGATCTTTGATGTCGCCGCAGAAAAACCGCAGGCCGGTGTAGCCGTACCGCGCGGCCACCTGATTGCAGTGCTCAATGACCTCCCGCTTGAGATCCAGACCGGTGATCTCGGCCCGTTTGTGCAGGATCTCGGTGAGATAATAATAGACCACAAAGGTCAGATAGGACTTGCCGCAGCCGAAGTCGATGATGCGGATGACCGCCCGGTCATCCTTTGCCAGCAGGTCGTCCAGAAACTCCAGAAAGCGGTTGATCTGCTTGAATTTATCGTATTTGGCCTTGACCACCCGGCCGTCAGGGGTCAACACGCCCAGATCCACCAGCGGCGGCACCACCGTGCCTTCGGGCAACAGATACTGCTTCTGCCGGTTGTGTCCGGCGGGCTGGGGCAAAACGCTTTGGGCTGCCTGCCGCTGAAAGAACAGCTTGCCCTTTTTGGACACCTTGAGGCAAAACATCGCCCCCTGACAGACGGCGTCCAGCTGGCCGTACCGGGTCATCAGCCCTTCCAGCCGGGGAAGCACCTCATCGGACGCCAGATTTTCGTGAAAGGCCTGTGTTTCGGTGAACTTTTCCAGCTGAAAGACCTGCTGTCCCCGCACCTCCATGGGCCGCAGGGTGAGCTTTTTATATTCCCCGCCCCGGGGATTGCTGACGGTCAGGCGCAGCAGCGGGAGGGCGAGAATTTCCTCCAGCCCCTGCCGCAGAGTTTCCACCCGGCTCATGCCTGCACCTCCCCGATGAGAGCCTCGCCCTCCACGCCGGTGATGCGCACCGGCAGCACCCGGTTGTGAAGGTCTTCGCCCCGGGCCTTTACCAGACAGTACTGGGGGATGTGACCGGAAAACCAGCCGTCCTCCTCCTGCTCGAACAGGACGGGGTACACCTGCCCCACCCGGCTTTCCAGATCCCGGCGTTCCAGCGCAGCCAGCCGGGCGATGGCCTCCTGAGAGCGGGCGGCCTTTTCGGCCTGCGACAGCTGCCCCGGCATGGAATACGCCCGGGTGCCCTTTCGCCGGGAGAAGGGGAAGACGTGGACCTTGCCCAGCCCGCAGCGCTCAACAAAGCCCAGGCTTTCCTCAAAATCCTCCCGGGTCTCGCCGGGGAAGCCCACGATCAGATCGGTGGTCAGACCGCAGCCGGGGAGATGCTTTCGCAGCAGGTCACAGGCGGCGGCATAGTCGGCGGCGGTATAATGGCGGTTCATGGCCGCCAGCGTGCGGTCGCAGCCGCTTTGTAGCGACAGATGGAAGTGGGGACACAGATCGGGCAGGGCGGCACACCGGCGGGCAAAGTCCGCGGTGACGGTGCGGGGCTCCAGACTGCCCAGACGGATGCGGCAGCCGGGGGCAGCCGCGCACAGTGCCTCGATAAGGGTCATCAGGTCGGGCCGCCCCGGCAGATCCCGGCCATAGGCCGAGATCTCGATGCCGGTGAGCACGATCTCCCGATAGCCCTCGGCGGCCAGCCGCCGGGCCTCCTCCACTGCCAGCGCAAAGGGCATACTGCGCTCCGGGCCGCGGGCAAAGGGGATCAGGCAATAGGTGCAGAAGCTGCGGCACCCGTCCTGAATTTTCAGCAGGGCGCGGGTTCGACCGGAAAGCCCGCCGGCGGGCAGCATATCAAACAGCGGCGGCGCTTCGTGCCACAGATCCCGGACGCCGTCGGCGGCCAGCTCCTCTACGATGGCCACCACCCGGCTTTTGTCCGGTGTGCCGATGACGGCATCGGCCCCGCAGGCGGCCTTTGCCTCCTCCGGATTGATCTGGGCATAGCAGCCGCACAGCACCAGTCGGGCCTCCGGATTGATCTTTTTGCAGCGGCGGGCGGCATTGCGGGACTTTTTGTCGGAAAGCGCCGTGACGGTGCAGGTGTTCACCACATACACATCGGCAAAGGCGTCGAAGGGCACGATCTGGTGCCCGTGTCCGGCAAACAGCCGCTCCAGCGCCTGAGTTTCAAATTGATTGGCCTTGCAGCCAAGGGTATAAAACGCAATTTTCATTCCAAATCACCGTGTACTATTGTAACGGAAATCCCGCCGGATTGCAATAATCCCGCCGCCCTTCGCATAAGATTTCAGCAAAAAGCCTTTGGGAGGTCGGGTAATGATGAAAAAATGGCTGGCGACGGTGCTGGCGCTGGCATTGCTGGCGGTGCCCTGTGCGGGGGAGGAAGGGGGACAGACCGGCAAAGCGGAGGCGGCGGTAACCCTGCAATCCCCCTCTGCCGTGCTGATGACCGAAAGCGGGCAGGTGCTGTATGAGAAGAACGCCCATGACCGGCGGGAGCCGGCCAGCGTCACCAAGGTGATGACCATGCTGCTGGTGTGCGAGGCGGTGGATGAGGGACGCATCTCGCTGGAGGAGCCGGTGACGGGCAGCGCCCACGCGGCCTCCATGGGCGGCAGTCAGATCTGGCTGGAGGAAGGGGAGACCCTGACGGTGGCAGAGATGCTGAAATGCGTGGCGGTGGTGTCGGCCAACGACTGCGCCGTGGCGCTGGCAGAGCATCTGGCCGGGACGGAGGAGGCCTTTGTGGAGCGCATGAACCGGCGGGCGCAGGAGCTGGGCATGGAGGACACCACCTTTGTCAACGCCTGCGGCCTGACGGCGGAGGGGCATCTCACCACCGCCTATGACATCGGGCTGATGTCAGCGCAGCTGCTGCGGGAGCATCCCTGGATCCGGGACTATACCACCATCTGGCAGGACAGCGTGCGGCAGGGCGCCTCGGTGCTGAACAACACCAACAAGCTGCTGAAGAGCTTTGCGGGCATCACCGGGCTGAAGACCGGCTACACCTCCACGGCGGGGTACTGCGTGTCGGCCTCGGCGGAGCGGGAGGGGCTGGGCCTCATCGCCGTCATCATGGGCGGAGAGAGCAGCGCCCGGCGCAACGCGGATGCCTCCGCCCTGCTCAGCTGGGGCTTTGCAAATTACGCGGCCGTCACCTTCACGGCCGATCAGCCCCTGCTGCCCCTGCCGGTGACGCTGGGGGAGGCAGAGACCGTCCCGCTGGCGCTGGCAGAGCAGACGCCGCTGGTGGTGGAGCGCAGCCTGCTCGGCGGACTGGAAAAGACGGTGGAGCTGCCGGAGTCGCTGTCCGCGCCGGTGGAGGCGGGACAGCAGGTAGGGGCGCTGGTGGTGAAAAGCGGGGAAGACGAGCTGTGCCGCGTGCCCATCGTGGCAGCCGAAGGGACAGAGCGGCTGGGCCTGTGGGCACTGTTTTTGCGGGTGTTGGGCGGCTGACCGGAGAAAGCCGGAAAAATTCATGCTTTTTTTTGAAAAAACGGTTGAGTCGGTCAAAAAAATATGTTATGATGATGCAAACGAAACGCCCCATCACCTTTTACAGGAGGAACGCTAATATGGTCAAAGTAATTCTGGGCAAGGCCGGTTCCGGCAAAACCAAGCAGCTCATCGATATGGTCAACACCGCCGTTACGGAGGAATCCGGGAATGTGGTCTGCATTGAGAACGGTCAGACCCTGCGCCTGAGCATCAAGCACAGCGTCAAGCTGGTGGATATTTCTGAGTATGGCATGGAGCTGAACTATGAGCAGCTGTATGCCTTCCTCTGCGGTATGTACTGCGGTAATTATGATATCACCCATATCTTTGTGGACGGTCTTTACAAGGTCACCGGTGACGATGACAACGCCAAGGCCCCCGCATTTCTGGAGAAGCTGGCGAGCCTGGCCGACAAGATCGGCGTGAAGGTCACCCTGACGCTGAGCCTGGCGGAGGAAGAGGCCTGCGACGGCATCAAGAAGTATCTGTAATTTTTGTAAGCTACAGACGAGAGTCTGCGCCCCGGACGGAACTGCCGTCCGGGGCTTTTTGCATTCAGGCTTCCGACAGCAACCGGCCCTCCCCGAGCGCTTTCTTTTGAAATTTTCCGAAAATTTTTCCGAAAGCTATAGGAAAAATCCGTCGGATGTGATACACTAAAACTATGTATCGACTTGTGAAAAAAACGCTGCCGCTGGCGGCGCTGCTGCTGCTCCTGACCCTTTTGGGAGGCTGTGCCCTGCAAACGGGCGACGGCCTTCTTTTGCTGCCCAAGGTGCCTGCCGAGTATGTGCAGCTCCAGCAGCAGCTCAGCCAGATCCTGGACGGCGGCGCGTCCTATGCCGTGGCAGAGACCGGCACCAACCGGCAGGCGGTGCAGCTGGCGGATCTGGACGGCGACGGCACGGAGGAGGCACTGGCCTTTTTCCGCACCGAGGACGGGGCTTTCCAGGCCCACGCCTTCCGTCAGGACGGAGAGAGCTACGTGCCCATCGGCCTGGCAGAGGGCTATGGCACCACCCTGCGGGCGGTGTATTACCCCAGACTGCCCGACGGACGGTTGGCACTGGCCATGTGCTGGGGCTTTGATGAGGGAGGCTCCTACGGCATGACCATCTACGGCTTTTCGGAGCAGGGGATGCGGGCGCTGCTGGACATCCAGTACAGCGACGTGGTCATTCAGGATATCGATGGCGATGGGGCGGAGGAGCTGGCCTTCGCCGTGCGGGACAGCGTCACCGGCATCTACAGCGCCCGGGTCTATCAGTACCGGGAGGAGCAGTATCGGGTGCTGTATGAGGTGCCCATGTGTCTGGAGGTGCGGTCGGTGGCCAATATGCAGTTCGGCCGAACCGAAAACGGCAGTC
>CAZDUQ010000014.1:18307-19845 GCA_964508665.1 uncultured Oscillospiraceae bacterium
CTGGAGGTGCGGTCGGTGGCCAATATGCAGTTCGGCCGAACCGAAAACGGCAGTCTGGGGCTGTATATCGACAGCATTTCCAACATCGGCGGCTATGTGACCGATCTGGTGTGCTATGACGGCCGGACGGCGGCCAACCGCACCATCGATCAGGCCAGCGGCTCCGGCAGCCGCACCTGGCGGCCCATTTCGGTGTTTTGCAGCGACATCAACGGTGACGGCCGGCTGGATATCCCCATCAGTCACAGCTTTTCGGTGACGGCCAACGAGACCGAGAGTCGCGCCCGGCTGGACTGGTACAATGTGGATACCGACGGCGTGGAGACCGTGGTGGGCAGCAGTCTGAATGCCGTCACGGAAAACTGGTATCTGATCTGGCCCGAAAGGTGGGGCGATCAGGTGCGGGTGACAAAAAGCTCCGGTACGGGCTTCAGCAAGACCGTCTTCTCCCTGCAAAAGGGGGAGGATACCCAGGAACTGCTGAGCATCTGGCTGTTCTCCGGCGACGGACAGGACAGCGCTGCTTCGGTCTATAAGCGGCTGGGCACGCTGGACAGCACCACCGCCGGGGTCTATCGCTTCAGCCTCTCACAAACGGCTGACAGCGCCTTTGCCCTCACCGAGGACGAGCTGCGGGAGCTGTTCCATACGGTGGAATCCGGCTGGCATATCGAGGAATATTGAGAGAGGGAGCAGACATGAAGAAAAAGGTTCTGGTTCTGGAGGATGAAGACAATATCCGCGCCTTTGTGGTCATCAATCTGAAGCGGGCGGGCTATGAAACGGTGGAGTTCAGTCTGGGAGAGGAAGCGGCGCAGTACCTGCGGGATTCTGCCGATGTGACCATCGCCATCCTGGATGTGATGCTGCCGGATATCACCGGCTTCGAGGTGTGCCGCCGCATCCGGGGCATGGGCAGCAAGATCGGCATCATCATGCTCACCGCCATGGGGCAGGAGAGCGACCGGGTTACCGGGCTGATGACCGGCGCCGATGATTATGTGACCAAGCCCTTTTCGGTGGCCGAGCTGGTGGCGCGGGTGGATGCCCTGTACCGCCGCCTGTGCGGCGCGGGCTTCCAGAGCGACGCGCTGGTGTCGGGGGAATATGAGCTGGATCTGCGCAGCCGGGAGCTGACCCATCGGGGCAGGAAGGTGGAGCTGACCCAGGTGGAATATCTCATTATGAAGACTTTTTTGGAAAATCCCGGAAAGGCTCTGTCCCGGGACAGCATCCTGACGCTGGTATGGGGCAAGAACTATCAGGGCGACCTGAAGGTGGTGGATGTAAACATCCGCCGTCTGCGGCTGAAGATCGAGGAGGATGCCGCCCAGCCGAAGCATATCACCACGGTCTGGGGCTACGGCTATAAGTGGGAGGGGTAACGGCCCACCGTTGCCCTCGCCGGGGACGTCGGGGCTTGCAGCCCCGGGGGACGGGGTCGCGAGTCTGCCCGCTCTCCGTCAGCGCGGCTGCTTATTTTATCCTTCTCAGCCCTTCGGGGAGGTACTTTTGACCGGGCAAAAGTACCCAAAACC
>CAZDUQ010000015.1:0-18673 GCA_964508665.1 uncultured Oscillospiraceae bacterium
GTTGGTCTTGTCGATGACCTCCTGCGCCTGCAGCACGGACACGCCGATGGGGTCGTCATTGGACATATTGATGTGCTGCTGCTTGCTCTTCTCGTTGTCGATGAAGCCGGCGGTGACGATCTCGGGGTAGTCCAGCTTGGAGGTATCGGTGGAGTTGATGATGTTACCCACGCTGGTGCTGCCCCAGACCATGCGGTTGCCGTAATCGGTGATCTGAATCTCCCGGCCCTCGCCGTACACCTTGTCCTGGCGGTAGTAGCTCTGGTTCCAGACGCTGCCGCTCTCGTTCTTCGTGCTCAGCTTGTCGTAGATGAACACCTTGGTGCCGAGCTGGGTGTCCTGAGAGGTCACATCGTTCATGTTGCCGGTGACGATCAGCTCGTCAAAGCCGTCCTTGTCCACGTCCTCGGCCAGAAGCGCGACCATGGGGCTGTTCTTCGTGTTGTCGAGCTTGTCGATGCCGTTGTTGCCCAGCATGCCGAGCACATCGGCATGCACGGTGGACTTTTTCGTCCAAACACCGCTGCTCGTGACAGAATACTCCGCGATGAAGGGCGCATAATCGCCGCTGGTTTTCTGGCTGCTGTCGGTCTGCGGGACATAGACCACCACGGTGTCCACGCCGTCGCCGTCAAAGTCGCCCGCCGTGACGGCGAAGAGACCGTTGACCTGGTGCACCTCGAAGCTGCCGAGGTGGTTGACGTTGCTGAACGTCACGCTGTCGCCGATCTGATTGTTGCCGCTGTCGGTGACGAAGAGCGTGAGGGTCTTGCCGTCCGCGCTGAGCGCAAGGTTGGCAACGTACTCCTTTTTGCCCGAGCCCTTGAGATCCATGGCCGCTGTGGCCACGGCCTTGTAGCCAACGGAGACCTTGTTGAGGTCATCCTGCCCGAACTTGTCGATGATGTCTTTGATATCGGAATCGGCGACATCCTCCAGCGACTTGCCGTTGGAGTCGCTGTTCCAGTCGAACAGACCCGTCAGACGGGTGCTGCGGTCATAGCCCATGGAGAAATACAGCTCGCTGATCTCCATCAGGGTCGTCCATGTGCCGTAGCCCGTGCCAAAGGGAAGGTTGGCCTCTGCCGCGGCCTTCTCCTCATCCGTCCACTCGGCCATGGAGATGCCCAGGGCATCCCTGGTGCCGGTGTCGGCTTCGCCCTCGTCTGCTGCCCGCACGGGCAGCACCGATGCCGGAATCAGCGACAGCACCATGCAAAGGCTCAGCAGAATACTGAGAAATCGTTTCTTCATAGTGTTTTCTCTCTTTCTTTCGTACGTTCTGTACGGGATGTGGATTTGTTTTTCAGCCGGATACAAAGCACCGTCACGGATACACCGAGAAAAAAGGTGACGATGCCCACGAAGACATACGCATCCGCGCCGCTCCGCAGCAGTACCGCGCCGTAGCCGCCCGCCACCTCCGCAATTCCCGGTGTCTGTACACTCCCGACCAGGGCGCCGATGGCGGTGACAAGCAGCAGGCTGCACGCCGTCAGGCAGGAAAGCTGGCGGTTTTCCTGCCGCTGCCTGTACTCCCGTGTCCTGCATCGGATCGTCCGCATTCGGGCTTCCGTTTTGCCGGTCATTGGATAACCTCCTTACCGTTCAAATTGGAAAGGGCTTTCACACCCCACCATATACGAAAAGACAGGAAATTCAAAATCCTTTCACCAAAATCAGAAAATTTTGAAAAAAATTTTAAGCCGCCCCGACCGGGGCGGCTCGTGGCAGGAAAATGCGTTATTTGAAGGATGCTTTCAGCCGCTGAAAAAGCTGCCTCAGCACGAACAGAAGGGCGATCATCAGCGATGGAAAGAGACAGCCCGCCATTTTCCACCCGCCACCCGCCGAAATGAGCAGATTATAGATGCCGTGAAAGCCGGTGCAGGCGCCCAGCACGCCCACCGTGCCGGTCAGCGCGAGCCAGCGATGGCGGAATACATAGGAAATTCCAAAGCCCACCAATATCCCGCAGAGGATGTGCAGTGCGCCGGCGGAAATGCCACGGATCAGCAGAAAGTTGAAATTCTCCGCGCCGTTTTCCGTCAGATAGCAGACGTTTTCAAAGGTGGCAAAGCCCACGGCGATGGCGATGGCGGCACCGGGCAGCTCCTTCGGCGCAGGCTCAAAGATCAGAAAGTAGAACAGCAGCGGCAGCAGCTTGAGAAATTCTTCGCAGATCGGCGTGATCTCAATGGCAGCGGTCCCGGCGTCCGTGCCGTAATAGCCCATGAAAAAGCTGCTCACATAAGCCGCCAGCAGACACGCGCCCATACCGGCAATCATGAATAGGATAAAGCTGCGGGCACGATCCCTGGTGAAAAAGAGCGATAAAATCAGCGGAATGGCCAGGCAGAGAAAGATATTTTCAATGTAGGTCATTTCCGCGTCACCTCCCACACCGTCAGCGGCAGGATCGATACCAGCGCCAGCGTCAGTACAATGTCCACGGCAAAGTAAAGGTTAAAATGCGTAAAGTCCTTCATATAGCCTGAAACCGAATACACGGACAGCTGCACAAAGATACACACGAGCATCATGATGTCAGACAGCTGCTTCACCCCGTCGTTTTGCAGGTGAAAAATAGCAAGATACACGATCGAGCTCATCGTGAGTGCAAAAAGCAGAGAGACAAAAGGCGAAGGCAGGATCCGCGCGCAGAGGAACGCCGTCACGGTCAAAGCGGCACCGATCCCCGCACGGAGCAGGAAACGGAGCCTTGCACCTTCCGTCCGCACGATCAGAGACGAAAGGAAAAAGAGATAGGCCGCCATCCACGACACCTCGGCCACATAAAAGAGCTGCGGCACGTCGCCTACGATCACCAGGTGCAGAACATAGTACAGCGTTCCCATGGCGAAGCTGGCATAGGCGAGGGAAAAAATCAGAAAGCGGCGGCTTTTGTGCCGGAGGGCCAGTGCGGCAGCGGCAATGGCAGTGATGCTCATTGCCGACGCCTGAAAGAGGTTGTCGATCACTTCAAAGTTCATCGTCATCGCCCTCCCGCCATTTGCGCTCGCTTCGACGGCGCAGACGATACAGCAGCAACGTCACGCACACGCCAAGCAAAAACGCCAGCAGCCCCATCAAAATATGTCCCAATGCGGTGTGACTGCCGATCAAGCCGGCCACCCCCGCCATGAGCGTGGGCATATATGCGCCCATCCCCATGACAGGAAGTAGACACGCCGCCATGCAGACGGCATCCGGCGCATTGCGCTTCTTCCGTTCCACCGTTTGCTTCCGTTCGGCCGTTCTTTTGTGAATCAGCCGGACGCGTTTTTCATTCGTCCGCATAAGGAAATCCCTCCTGTGCCAGGATCGTTTTCAGGCTCTGCTTGCCCCGATGGACAAGATTTGTGATCTGCCCCTCGCTTTTTCCCATGATCCGCGCCGCGTCCCGGTAGCTCAGCTCTTCCAGGCAGACCAGATACAGCGCCTCGCGGTATTCCGCCTTCAGCCTGTCCAGCGCTTCATAAAGCTGCGTGTCGCGTTCGCTGCGGACAAGCGCCGCGTCGGTCAGCGCTTCGCTTTGCGGTTCAAAATCCAGCTCGTCAAAGCTCAGGAAGGGGATGCGGTGCTTTTTTCTGTGCCGCAGGCTCAGGCGGCGGGCGATTTGATAAAGATAAGCCTTGAAGCTGCCCTCGCCGCTGACGGGCCGCTCCCTGGCGAATATACGGGAAAAGGCTTCGATCATCAGATCCTCGGCCTCGTGGATATCTCTGATATAGCCGTTTATATACAGCATCAGAGCATCGCCGTATTTTTCGACCAGCAGCTCGGCGGCTTTTTCCTCGCCGTCCAGATACCGCCGATACGCAGTCTCATCGGAGATCACGGTTGCCGCCTCCCTTCCAATCCATATCACAATATAATATGTATTATATACAAGTATCCGTGGTTTTGCAAGCACCCGGCGAGGCGGTTCCCGGGCAGACGCAAAAACAGGGGCAGTCCGGTGACTGCCCCTGTTTTTTAACAGAGTGGGAATGCGGGTGTGCGCTCACTGCACCTCGGCAGTGGACAGATTGCGGAAGCGCACCATCATGGCAGCGGCCTCGGCGCGGGTGGCGGTGCCGGTGGGATCCAGCAGACCGCCGTCCTTGCCGGTGAGGATGCCGCGGGTATAAGCCCAGCAGACGGCCTCTCCGGCCCAGCTGGAGATCTGGTCGCGATCCACAAAGTCAGGCACGGTGTAGCCGGCATTGGACACATCCATGCCGTTGCTGGCGGCCAGACGGAACAGGATGGTGGCCAGCTGCTCGCGGGTGAGGTTCACGTCGGGCGCGAAGATGGTTTCTTCCAGACCCTTGACGATGCCGGTGGAGGCAGCCCAACGGACGGCCTCGGTATAATACATACCGTTGGCAACATCGGTGAAGGCCGTGTCAGCATCCACAACGGGAGAGCCGGCCATTCTCCACAGCATGGTGACCAGCGTACCGCGGGTCATCAGGCCGGAGGGATCGAAGGTATTCTCAGAGGTGCCGGTCATGATGCCGTCAGCGATCATCTCGTCAATATAGGGGATGTACCAGGCGTTGGGATCCAGATCGATGTAGCTTTCGCTGGGAGCGGGCTGGACAGGCTCAACGGGCTCGACGGGAACGTCATCCTCAATGGGCTTGGAGGGGCCGACGGGAGTGACTGTCTCGCCGGGCTTCTTGACGGGATTCTCGTCTTCCTCCGGCTTCTGGGTATCGTCATCGTCGTCGTTGTGCTCGTTGACGGTAACGGTCAGCAGGGCTGCGGGCCACACGCTGTCGCCCACATCCCCCAGCAGGGTGGAAACAAATACATAGTCTTCGATGTCGCCGTTCTCATCGTAGACGGCGGTCTCCTCCAGCACATAGATCTGGTTGGTCTCGCCGTTGAAGTAGCTGAGGTACAGGTTGTCATCGTCGCCCATGACCATGGAGCAGTAGGTGGTGCCGCTGTAGCCGGGGAAGCTCAGGTCAAGGTCGGTGGAGTAGAAGTTCATGCTGGCGTTGCCGGTCTGATGATCGGGCATCATGACCCAGATGTCACCGGTATCGGTGAGGCAGTAGAAGATGTCCACATCATTGTCGGCGCTGTTCTGGGTGTAACCAACCCATGCAATGGCCGTAAATTCAGAAGCGTTCAGATAGTTGCTCAGGTAGCTACTCAGATTCCAGCCATAGCTGAAGGTATTGCCCTCAGCGGGGATGGAATACAGGAAGTAGCTTCCGTAAACGCCGAAGAGGACGTTCTGACCAAAGACCTGGCTGGTGATGTAGCCGTACTCCATATCCTGCACGGGAGCGCCGAATGCGACGGAGGAATCGGAGGACCACATGGTTCCGCCGGTGACGGGATCCACCTTGTACAGATAGCCGGAGGTGTTCATCTGGTACATGACATCATCATTGTACTGGATGTCGTAGGTCGGCGCTCCGTTTTCGTCTTCACCAACGACCAGCTCCACATCGTTGCCGTAGGTGATGGCGTTGATGTTCTTTTCAATGTCGGCGGTCTTCTTCCAGGTGGTGTCGTTCATCATATCCCAGGTGAACAGCAGGGGATTGCCGTCCTCATCCTGCAGCGCGCCGGTGATGGTGATATCATAGGCCTTCACGGTGACCTCGCAGGTGGCGGAAACGGGGGTCTCGCCATCGCCGTACAGGGTGGAGGCGGAGGTGACGGTGATGGTGGTGGTACCGGCGGTCACACCGCGGACAAAGCCGTTCTCGTCCACCGTGGCGATGGACTCGTCATCGGAGCGCCAGGTGACGGACTCGTCCGCCAGGAAGGGCTCAAAGCTGGGAGTCAGCTTGGCAGAGGTGCCCTTCACCAGGGTGAGGGCCTCGGGCAGGGTGACGCTGGTGGGAGCCTCCAGGTCGTCAACGAGCTCACCGTCCGACAGAACGACCTTATAGGTGCTCTGGTTCATGGCGTAGTCGGTGACCTGGATGTACAGCTCGGTGACATCGCCGGGATTCAGCGTGTATGCGGCAGATTTGCCCATGTTCTCCAGAGCCTGATTGGGGATCACATAGTCCACCAGCTCGCCGTTGGAATCCAGCAGGGCCACAGAGGCCAGATAGCGGTTCTCGCTGACACGGGCATAGAGGCTGTTGTCGGTCTCGGCGTAGAACAGATCGTCCACCACGGGCGCGGTGTTGTCGATGGCGGTACGGGTGGTCAGATAAGCGCCGTCGGACAGGGCCTCCCAGTCGGTGTCGTCCCCGGTGCCATAATACTCGGGGGCCATGATGAGGGAGATGTTGACCTCGGTACCCTCAGGCAGCTTGTCGCCATACAGATCGGTGCCGCTCCAATCCAGTCTCACGCTGGAGGTGGTGTTGTACCATGCGGAGCCGTTGGAGTAGTAGTAGGCGCCGTAGACACTGCCCAGCTCCTTGCTGTAGTAGACATCGCCGGTGTTGGCATCGGTGATCTCCACCTTGCTGTTGCCCGCGTTGCGGATCAGGGAGAAGTAATACTTGCTGATAGTATCATTGGAGTTGAAGGCGTTGCGCTCCTCCAGATACTCGTCATCGTTAACCGTGGGATTGCCGAAGTAGAAATATTCGTCGTTGTCACCGGCGTACTGGATAGTGAGGTAGTTGGTGTACATACCGGTGTATTTGTACAGCATGGGACAGCGGCTCTCGGTGCCGTACCAGTAGTCGGCCAGCGTGCCCACGTCGTACATGGAGGGTTCGGTCCAGCTGCCATAGAAGCCCAGCACGGGGATAGAGTGGACGGTGCCCGTCTCGCCCTCATTGGTGGTCTGCTCGGTGGCGTAGGAATAAGCCTCGATGTAAGCGCCGTTGGGATAGTAGGTAAAGTCGCAGTCGGTCACATCGATGGTGACGGTGATCTCGACAGAGTCCTCGCCATCGACGGTAACGTTTTTGACTTCCTCACCATCAACCTCATAGGTCACCGCGGCCTTTTCCAGCTCGGCGGTCCAGGTGTCCAGGAAGACCTGCGCGCAATATCCGATCTCCACTGTGTCGTCAGCCTGATAGGCAAATACATCTGCGGCGTCATAGGCGTAGCTGGCAAACACATCCTGGGTGAACACATTGGTGGTCAGGCTGTAGGTGGCAGCCTCGTCCAGCAGGTTATACAGGGTGTAGGAGAAGGTGTAAACGCCATCGCAATCGGGGTCGTCGCCCAGCTCCACCTTGACCTTGCCGTCGGCAGCGCCGCCGTTGGCATCGTCATCCATGACGATGTAGCTGTGGGCGGTGATGGCAGCGTTGACATTGGCCAGACCGGCGCCCTGATTCAGGACGGAGTAGTAGTACGCGTCTTCCTCCCGTTCCTCGATGATGGGCTCGGCGGTGGACATCAGCAGGCTCTGGGCCAGCTGACGCTGGGACAGACCGGTCTCGTCGCACAGGCCCTCTTCGCGGATGTACTGGGCCAGCACGGCCACCATACCGGCCATCTGAGGAGAGGCCATGGAGGTGCCGGACATATTTTCATAGGCCTCGCCGCCCTCCACAGAGCCATCGACGGAGTAGATGTTGCCGCCGGGGGCGGTGATTTCGGGCTTGAGCTCCAGAGAACCGGGGATGCCCCAGGAGGAGAAGGAGCTCATGGTGTAATATTCGGGATTGCCCTGCACGGCCTGAATGGCGGAAGAGATGGTGATCTTGCCGGTGTAGTACAGGACATCACCATTATCATCGGTGACGGCAGCGGTGGTATCAAGGGCCTTGACCGCTTCGCCGTCGGCCTGCGTGATGGAGACGCAGGGGATGGTGGAGGTGGAGCTGGACAGATCCATGTTGATGGTACCGGCCGCATTGTTGACTACAATACAGGCAATACCGCCAACAGCACCGGCGGCATCGTGCTTCTGATAGAAGGAGGAGGTGCCGCGGTAGACCATGACGACCTTGTCCTTGCAGATATCCTTATAGGCATCCAGCAGATTGTTGCCGTCGCCGTCCACGCCGGTGTTGTTAAACAGGACGAAGTCATAGGTCGTGCCTTCGCCGGTGGTGTCCAGCGTGGAGATGGGCTTGTTGGTATAGCCGCTGCTCTCCGTGAAGCTGACGGCGGGCAGCTCGTCACCGAAGCTCAGGAAGTTGCCGGTGTTGCCGGTGTTGGTGACGGAAGCGACGGTGAAGGCGTTGGTGTAGGATCCGGGAGAGCCATCGGTCTGCATGGAAACATCGGTGTTGTACAGATAGCCGTACAGGGTGTTCTCCTGCCAGGTGCCGGAGTTACCGGCAGAGATGCACACCACGGCGCTGCTCTCGGCCAGCGAATCCAGGATCTCCTGATAGTTGCTGTTGGTGCTCAGGCCGGGGTTGCCGGAGCCCAGGGACAGGTTGATGCTGTCGCAGCCCAGCACGATGGCATCCTCAATGGCGACCATGTAGTCAGAGTCATAGGCGCCGCCGTCCTTGCCGAAGACCTTCATGGTAATCAGCTGTGCATCGGGGGCCACGCCCTGGGTCAGAACGGAGGTCAGCGCCTCGGAATAGCCGTCTTCGTTTTTGATATAGCGGTTGGCGGTGGCGATACCGGCCACGTGAGAGCCATGCTCGCCCTGGGAGTCGTTGTCATGGGTGACATCAAAGTCTTCATCCACATAGTTGAAGGCAAAGGGGAGCTTGGCGTTGATGTAGAGATCGTCGGCATCGTCCACCAGGTCGGCGATGTTCAACTGATCGAGAACCGCGGCGATGTCGTCGGCGTCCATCAGATCGACGTTCTTGCCGGTCTGCTTGATGGCATACTCGAAAGCATCTGCGTTAAAGCTCTTGTGGTCGGTGTCGGTACCGGTGTCGATGACTGCGACCTTGCTGCCCGCGCCGGTGTAACCGGCGGCCCAGGCGTAGCCGGAGCCGATCATGGAGCTGGAGGTGCTCATGTTGGGATCAAGCTCGTCCTCGCTGGCCACCATGGGCTCATAGCGTGTCTCGATCTCCACCGAGGCAACGCCGGGGATCTGCTCGATGGCCGCGATCTGGCCATATTCCACATTGGCGGAAATGGCGTTGGTGGCCAGCGTCAGGTTCCAGACCACATCCAGCGGGTCGCCGTCCAGAACCTCTTCGGAGATGTACTCCGCCACGGCTTCCTGCATCATCTGCAGGTCGGCGCGGTAGCTGACGGCATCGTCGTCTACCGCCAGCAGACCGTCAGCTGCGGCGCTGGAGTAAACCGCGATGGTGGGTTCTTCCTCCAGGAAGATAGAAACGCGAACCACATCGGTCGCGCCGTAGGGAGCGATCTCCTGTTCGGCTTCCACTTTTCTGGAAGCAAGGGCAGAGAAACCGTTCACAACATCGTTGGGTACCTGCTCAAGGGTGAGCTTTGTCCGGTCACCGGCGAAAGCTGCGGGAGCCATACCGGTCACCATGGCAAAGGCCAGCACCAGAGCAAGCAGCCGTTTGGTAAGTTGCTTTTGCATGGTATTCCTCCTTTTAAAAATATAAAACGGGGTCAGCCGCCGCTACAGGCGTGCTGGGGCGCGCCGCAGCAGGGTATTGAGTGGATTATAATACATTTTCATGAAAAATAAAAGCCCCTTTTCCGGAGAAAAGAGGCTTTTTTTGAAAAAATCGAGTCACAGGGTCAGAGTTGCCGAAGCTGCTCCTTCAGACCGGGATGCTGGTCATAAAAGCGTTGCAACCGGTCGGTGAGGGCGCGCTCATAGGCGTCGCATTTTTCCTCCCGGGCACGGGCGGCCTTTTCGGCCTCCTCCAGAATGCCCCGGGCCCGCTCCTGGGCTGCGGCCTCCATGGCGGCGCACACCCGCTCCTGTTGTCCGGAGAGACGCCGGATGTTCTCCAGATACTGGGCGGCGGCCTGTTCGGCGGCGTCAAAGACGCCGTTGAGCTTCAGCGAAGCCTCGGCAAGGGTACCGGCCTGATCGATGGCGATCTGCCGCTGCTCCAGCTGTCCGCGGGCCTCTGCCAGCTGGGCCTCCAGCTCCTCTACCCGACGGGTCTGGCTGATGAGCAGCTCCAGCAGCTCGGTGCGGCTGAGCTTTCGAAGATCCTTTTCTTCCATGGGCGATGTCCTTTCCGGTAAAAATGGGGCGGGAGTCAGACGGTGCCTGCGACGGTGAGCACCGAAACGCCGGGTTGGATGGTATACCGGCCGGTGTCCGCATCCTGCACATAGGTGGCGGCGGGAACGGTGATCTGCCCGGCGATGGTGGCAAAGGCGCCGGTGGTTTCATCATAGGTGTAATTGGTGCCCTGCGTCCAGGCGGTGTCGTTGAAGGTGACGGTGATATCTTCCAGCACGGGGTCAAAGGTGTCGGCGACGATGGCGGAGACATCGGTCCCTGCGGCCTCACTGCCGCTGTTCTGCAGCACGAAGGTATAGGTCAGGCGGCCATTTTCGGTGACGGTGGCGGGACACAGACTCTTGCTGATGGTGAGGCGGGGCTGGGTGGCGGCCGAGACGGTGGCCTCGGCGGTGACGGCGTTGGCCAGGCCGCCGCCGGTGAGGGTGACGGTGTTGTTGATGGCACTGCCCTGCGCCAGCGGGGCATATTCATTCACCCGGGCCTGATAGACCAGAGTGGCGTTGCCCCCGGCGGGGACACTGATGCCCGAAAGCACCAGCGGCGGCTCGGCGGTGGCGGTGGGGTCGGTCTGGAGGGCGCCGTTGACATAATACCGGGCGGAGCCGATGACATAGTCCAGCGGGTACAGGGTCTGCTCCCCGAAGGCATAGCCCCCCAGATCGTCGGTGAGGGTAAGTCCGGTAAAGGGCGTGGTGCCGGCGTTGACGATGGACACCACATAGGTGACCACATCCCGGTCGGCATAGGATTCGGTGAGGGCAGTCTTGGTGGCGGACAGCACCTCCAGCAGCTGGCCGGTGGTCACATTGGAGCTGGTGGTGATGTTGCTATAGGAAAGGGTGGCCTGATTGGTAAAGGTCGCCATAGAAAAAAGCCTCCTGCAAATCGTAGTAGGCGGCAGATGCCGCACTGCATCCTATGCGGGAGGGGACGGGGACGTGTCAGGAAGCCTCCGACAAAATGCACCGCACGGCCAGTCGGGAGCGGTTGCCGTAGGTGCAGGTGAACAGGGTCAGCTCCCAGTCACCGGCGGTCATCTCCCCGATATCGGTGGGGGAAAGGGTCTCCAGGTCGGAGACCTGATAGCAGAAGCGGTTGCCGTCACCGTCGGTAAAATACACCGGGTCGCCTGGCAAAAGACTGCCCAGCCGGGCAAAATGACTGGTGTAGTTGTGTCCGGCGATGACCAGATCACCGGTATAGGCCGAGCCGCCGTAGCGGCAGGGGGCGTGCTTCAGCCCGGCATCGGTACAGTCGGCCAGCACGGGCAGGGTGCGCTCCAGCGTGGGCAGCTCCAGCAGACCGATGCAGGCATAGCCGTCGATCTCCACCTGCGGCATCTCCTTTTCGGGGTAGAGGACATAGTCTGGCAGGGGCAGGAGCTCGGCGGCGGTGTCGGCATCGCCGGTGTCATCGGCGGGGATGCTGCCGGGCGCTTCCTCGACGGCCCGCTCCGCCACGGCGGCAGAAAGCTCCACAACAAGGCCCTGCGCGTCGGCGCTGGCGCGGTGATCCTCCCAGGCAGTGTACACCAGCAGCAGCAGGGCGGCGACGATCAGCAGCGCGCCCAGCGCCATCGGCAGCGTGCCGGGGCGGGAACGGGAACGGCCCACCGGTCAGCCCTCCCGACGGCGGCGCAGCAATCCCGCCGCAAACAGCAGTACGCCGACACCCAGCAGGATGGGCACCAGCCAGCGGGAGCTCCCGGTCCTGGGCAGCTCTTCCGTGCCGGTATCGGTGCCGGAGGCGGGGCGTCCGGGCCGGGCCGGCAGATCGCCATCATCGGGGGAAGCCGGTTTGTCGGGCGTGTCAGGCGTGTCAGGCGTATCGGGCGTATCGGGCCCATCGGGGATCTGGGGGGCGTCGTCGTCGCCATAGGTGTTGATGATGACAAAACCGGCGGTGTCCTTTTGAACAAGGACGGTATAGCCCTCCGGTACAGAGACCTCCACCACCCGCCAGGTATATTCGTCAGAAAGCCCGTGCCAGCAGTATTCCCAGCCGTTGCGGGCGTTGAGCTCCACGATGTCCCAGACGACACCGTCCCGCAGCAGCTGCACGGTGATGGCGGCGGGGCGGAAGTGGCCCTCGTCCCCCTGCCACAGCTTCAGGACGCGGATGTCCAGCTCCTCGCCGGTCTTTTCCGACGCCTTGCGGCGGGTAGTCACGTCATATTCCCAGGGCTGGGTATTGTCACTGCGGGTGGGCAGCGCCACCAAAAAGGGGTCGGGCCGGTAGGCCGCGCCGTCACAGGCATAGCTCTCGCCGATGACAAGGTACAGGCCGGTGCGCAGATCGGTGAACAGGGCCTCGCCGTTCTCATCGGTCTCGGCGGTGTCCAGCGGCTCCAGCTCCCGCACTTCCACCCAGGCGGCCAGGGTCTCGGCGATGTCGGCCCAGTCGTCGGTTCGGTTGATCCGGACGCGGGAGGCGGAAAAATCGGGCAGCAGAGTGAAGGTCACATCCTCGCTGACCTTTGCCACCCGCCAGAGGGAATAGGTGACGCCCTCGACCCGGTGGCGGCAGCGGACGGTGAGGGAGCAGTCGCGGCGGGAGGGGTCGATCTCCCCCGCCAGGACGCAGACGGTCAGCAATGCCGCGCAAAGCAGCACGGCCAGCAGACGATTGGCGTATTTCATGTTATCGTATCCGCCTCCCTTTTTGAATACAAAACGGGTAAATGATTATCATGATAACAATATATTATACCATTCTCTGGAGAAATGTCTACGGGTTTGGAAAAATTTTGTGAAGAGGAACGGGGACCGCGGCGATTGTGCTCCGAAATGGCGCTGCGGCGCTCAGCCGGCTTTTGGGTACTTTTGCCCGGTCAAAAGTGCTGCCCCGCAGGGTTGAGAAAGATAAAAGCAGCATCCGCGCTTTCGGAGAAAGAGCAGGCTTCCGACCGCATCCAAGCCCCCGCCTCTCATATCCCCCCGTCTCGCCCTTTGGGCGATCCGCTCCTTTGCAAACGGCTGCGAGCCGTCAGGCGAGCGTCAAACTCCCCAGCACCACGGGGGCAGAGGCCCCGGTGGCCGCCGGCAGGTTTCCCGGACGATGATTCATGGTCTCGTAGCCCAAAACGGCAAAGGCCACCGCCTCTTTGGCGTCGCCGGGCAGACCGGCATCCTCTGTGCGTCCCACCCGGCTGCCGGGCAGCTCTTTTTGCAGCATCTCCCGGATGGCCGGGTTGCGGGCACCGCCGCCGCACAAAAGCACCTCGTCGGGCAGCGCAGGCAGAAAATCCCGATAGGCCTGTGCGGTGGAGCGGGCGGTAAAGGCCGTCAGGGTGGCCAGCAGATCCTCCCAGGAAAGGGCGGCAGCCTCCGCCAGATAGCGGTCGCACCGCTGTACGCCGAACAGCTCCCGTCCGGTGGATTTTGGGGGCTTCTGGACAAAATAGGGCTCCTCTGCCATCCATTTTTCCAGCAGATCGGTATGCACGGTGCCCGAAAGGGCCAGCTTTCCGTCCAGATCGCAGTGCAGCTGTCCCTGTGTCAGCACCTCGGCGGCGTGATCCAGCAGCATATTGCCCGGTCCGGTGTCAAAGCCAAAAGCCGTGCCTCCCTCCCCCGCCGGGAGGAAGGTCACATTGCCGATGCCGCCGATATTCTGCACCGCGCGGGTATATGTGGGATGCCGCAGCAGCAGATCGTCCACAAAGGGCACCAGCGGCGCGCCCTGGCCCCCGGCGGCCATATCCCGGCTGCGGAAATCGGACACCACGGTGACACCGCAGCGCTGGGCGATCACCGAGGGATTGCCCAGCTGAAGGGTGGAGGGCACCCCCTGCCCCGACCGGGGCGGCACGTGCCACACCGTCTGGCCGTGACTGCCGATGAAATCGGTCTGCGCCGGGGTCAGCCCGGCGGCCCGGATGGCCTCCAGCGCGGCCCGGGCAAAGGCTTCGCCCAGAGTGAAGTTCAGCTGGCACAGCCGATCCACCGTCCCGGTCTCCGGACGGAAGGCGGCAAAGATCTCCTGCCGCAGGGCGGGCTCCAGCGGCAGGGTGACAAAGCTCAGAAGCTGCCAGTCCAACCGGGGCGGAGCCCCCTCCAGCCGGACGCAGGCGGCATCGATGCTGTCGGCGCTGGTGCCGCTCATCAGACCCACGCCGATCATTTGCAGGTATCCTCTTTGTCGATGGCGGAGATCAGCTCCTCCACGATGCCCTTGCGCAGGCGGGCCAGGGTGCGGTTCTCCCGGCCGTTGTACACATCGTTGGTCAGCAGGGCAAAGCACAGCTCCCGCTCGGGGTCGCACCACATGCAGGTGCCGGTAAAGCCGGTGTGACCGAAGGTTTGACGGCCCAGCGGGAAGGTGTGGGCGTCGGTGTCCAGAATACGCAGCTGGAACATCACGCCCCGGCGATCCCAGCGGTTCATCTGGCGGAAGCGGATCATATCCCGTGCGGTCTCGGGACGAACCACGCCCTCCCGGCCCTGGATGGCATCCAGATAGCTCTGGGCCAGTCTGGCCACATCTTCGGCGGTGGAGAACACACCGGCATGCCCGGCCACGCCGTCCAGGAAGTAGGCGTTTTCATCGTGCACCAGACCGTGCACCCGCATATTGCGCCACTTGCAGAACTCGGTGGGAGCGGTGTTTTCGGCTTTCGCACCCTGAGAGACCCGGTTGTAGCCTGTGTTTTTCAGGCCCAGCGGACGGCAGACCAGCTCCTCCACCAGCTCATCCAGCGGCTTGCCGCAGCGCTTTTCCATGGCCACGCCCATGAGGATCAGGCCCAGATCGGTATACAGCACGGTGCTTTTGGGCTCATAGGCCAGCGGCATCTGGCAGATATAGCGGACGGCGTCCTCCTTGGAGGTGCAGCGCAGATTGAGCTGCGCCCAGCCCAGACCGGAGTTGTGGATGAGCACATTGTACCAGGTCAGGTCGGTGACATCGGCATAGCCCAGCAGGGCATCGGGCTGATCCTTCAGCAGGGCGTTGGCGCTGGCGCGGATCTCCCGCTGGCCGGAAAAGGCGGGGAAGGACTTGGAAATGGGCTCGTCCAGCGAAAACACGCCCCGGTCGCACAGAGCCATGAAGGCGGAGCCGGCGAACAGCTTGCTGAGGGAGGCCACATCGAAGCGGGTGTCGGGCCGGCAGGGCCAGCCGGCCTCGGGATCGGGGGTGCCGTAGGCGGCGGAAAACACCGGCTGGTTGTGGTGCCAGACGGCAATGGTGGCGGCGGGGAATGCCTTTTCGTCGATGAGCTTTTTCAGATGCCTGTCCAGATTTTCAAAGTTTACCATGGTGGTTCGTCCTTTCTATAGGCCGGAAGTGCTCCGGCGGTCAGGTTTCGGCGCGAATACGCCGTTGGAAACATTTATAGTTTGCGGGGCTTGCGCCCTTTTTTATTTCTTGCTCCCCGCACTTGTGCGGAGGGTGGATCGCCCGAAGGGCGAGCCGGAGGAGGATGCGGGGACGGGGGGCTTGACACTGCCGCAAGTCTGCCCGTTTTCCGTTCCGCTTGCTCCTTATTTTATCTTTTTCTTCCCTGCGGGGGACACGCGGGGCTTGCAGCCCCGAACCCCGCGTTACTCTTGAGTGACCAAAAGTAACCAAAAGTCACCGGGGGCCCTCCCCAGAAGGGCGGATAGCCCCCGGAGCCCCTGTCCGCGCAGTAGACGAAGAAAGGAGTCCCCGCCAGCGGATGCCACGGCTAAGGCTCTGTCTTAGCTGCTGCGAAATATAGAGCACTGCTTACTTTGTAACTCTCACCAGAAGCACCGCGTAGCGAGCCCCTCCGGCGCTTGAGGAGCCGCCAGGGGTCTGGGGCGCATCGGAACGCCCCAGCGGCCTTTGGCTACTTTCCGCCGGTGGAAAGTAGCGCCCCGCAGGGAAGAGAAGGCTAGAACAGGTCGCCGGGCTGACGGAAAATCACTCAGCCGGCTTTTAGCTACTTTTGGTCACTCAAAAGTACCTCCCGCCTGGCCAGGGCCGGGGATGTGGGGGAGACCCCCACCTCCCATCCCACGAAGGGAATGAGAAGGATAAAATAAGCCGCCGCGCTGTCGGGAAAGCGATAAGCCTGCTCTCCTCTACAGCTCCTTCCGCATGGTCAGAAGCTCAGCAAAGGCGCCGTCTTCGCGGGAGAGCGCCTCCGGCAGGCGGCAGACGACGGAAAAGCCCAGTCTTTCGTACAGTGCAATGGCCCGGTCGTTGTCCCCGGCCACCTCCAGCTCCACAAAGCGCAGGCCCTTCTGTCGGGCGGTGCCCAGCAGCCCCTCCATCATGGCGGTGCCCAGACCCAGTCCCCAGAACTCCCGGCACAGGGCGATGCCCGCCGTGGCCCGGTGGGCCTCCCGCCGGTTTTCCCGGATGGTCAGGCTGGCGTTGCCCGCCAGACGGCCCTCCACCTCCGCCAGCAGCATCATCTGCGTGGGGGACTGGTTCATGGCGCGAAGAAGGTCGGCCTCCTGCTGCGGGGCAAGATCCAGCTCCTCCGGCGCTTTGGCCAGGAAGGGCGTTTCACCGCAGGCGGTCTTCAGGGCGTCAAGCACCCCTTCGGCGTCCCGCTCGGGGTCGGGAAAGCGCAGAAAGGCCGTGCGCCCGTCGGACAGGGTCACATATTTCGGCATGAAAAACATGGTCATCCTCCTTTTTCGTTGAGCCGCACCATGTGGATGTGCTCCTCCCACACGCCGTTGATGCGGAGATAGGCTGGGGAGCGGCCCTCCTCCCGAAAGCCGCAGCGGCGGGCCAGCGCCAGCGACGCCTCATTCCGGGGCATGATGTCCGCCTGAATGCGGTGCAGGTGCAGGCCCTCAAAGGCCAGACACACCACTGCCGAGACCGCTTCGGTGGCATAGCCCCGGCGCAGCAGCCTGCCGTCGATCTTATAGGCCAGCGAGCAGGAGCGGAAGGCCCCCAGCACGATGCTGTTCAGTGCCACACAGCCGATGGCGGTATGGGGCTCCTCCCGCAAAAAGACCCAGTAGCGCAGGCCCCGATCCTCCCGGGCGGCCCGGCGATCCTGCCGCAGCAGCGCCCGCTGGAAGGCCACGGTAGAAAAATCCGGCGGAGAAGCAGGCTCGAAGGGACGGAGAAAGTCTTCGTTGCGGGCGTAAAAGTCAGCCGCCGCCTTTGCCAGCCGGGGATAGGCGGGACGAAGCAGCAGACGGGGCGTTTCCAGCACGGGCAAATGCTTCATGGCGACACCTCCCACAGCCGCAGGAGGGCATCCACCGTGAGGGCGATGTTTTGGGCGGTGTGTGGGGCGCTTTGCTCCAGCGGGAGGGGCAGACGGTTGATGGAAAAGGCCGCCGTCAGGCCCAGCTCATACAACGGGGTCAGGTCGCCCCGGAGACCGCCCGCCACGGCGATCACCGGCACACCAAAGGGCCTGGCCCGGCGCACCACGCCGGAGACCGTCTTGCCCCGGAGGGTCTGACCGTCCAGACAGCCCTCCCCGGTGAGGATCAGGTCGGCAGAGGCCGCCAGCCGGTCAAAATCCGCCTGATCCAGCAGAAGATCGATACCGGGGCGCAGCGTGCCGCCAAAGAAGGCGGCCATCCCGGCACCCATGCCGCCCGCCGCGCCGCCGCCGGGCGCTTCCAGCAGAGAAAGCCCCAGATCCCGCTGCCACAGCCGGGCCAGATGGGCCAGACCGGCATCCAGCCGTGCCACCATGGCAGTGTCCGCGCCCTTTTGCGGGCCGAAAACGGCGGCGGCACCCTGCTCCCCGCAGAGGGGGTTGTCGATGTCGCACAGCACGGTGAAGGTGCATTGGGCCAGACGGGGATCCCGTTGGGCCAGGTCGATGCGGGCGATGTCCGTCAGGGTGCGGCCGGTGGGGACGAAGACGGCGCCGCAGGCATCGTAAAACCGCACGCCGCAGGCCGCCGCGCAGCCGCAGCCGCCGTCGTTGGTGGCGCTGCCTCCCAGCCCGATGAGAAAGCGGCGGACGCCCCGCTCCAGCGCGGCCAGGATCAGCTGCCCCACGCCGTAGGTGGTGGTGTCTTCAGGATCCTTTTGCGCGCCCACCAGCGGGAGTCCGGCGCAGGCGGCCATCTCGATCACCGCCGTGCCGTCGGGCAGCAGCCCGTAAAAGGCATCCACCGGGGCGAAGCGGGGGCCGCAGACCGTGCAGGGGAGCTTTTCGCCGCCCAGCGCGGTGACAAAGGCATCCACGGTGCCCTCGCCGCCGTCGGCAGCGGGGAGGGCGCGGACGGTGGCGTCCGGCAGATGGCGGGCAATGCCGGCGGCCATGGCGCGGCAGACCTCCGGCGCGGAAAGAGTGCCCTTGAAGGAGTCGGGGATCAGCAGGATGGTGGGCATGAGAGGGCCTCCTTGCGGATAGATAAAATCATCATACCATAAAACCCGGCAAAAGAAAAGGGGTGGCGCGGGAAGGAATAAAAATGCCTCTCCCTCATCGCTGGACGGACTCCACAGGGGCACCTCCCGATAAAAGAAAAGCCGGCCGCGTACCGAAGGGTACACGGCCGGTTGGTAAAGAATTAGGTTTTCTGTCGCGGGCTCAGGGCTCCACGGGCTCGGTGCCGTGCTCGTATTGCAGCTTGTACAGCTTGTAATACATACCGCCACGGGCCAGCAGCTCCTGGTGAGTGCCCTCCTCCCGGATCTCGCCCTTGTGCATGACGATGATCTTGTCACAGTTCTGGATGGTGGACA
>CAZDUQ010000016.1:0-4313 GCA_964508665.1 uncultured Oscillospiraceae bacterium
AAGCTGCGGGAGATCATGCGCGCGCTGGAGCTGGAGAAGAAGTACGACAAGGATGAGATCCTGGAGATGTATCTCAACACCATCTACTTCGGTCAGGGGGCCTATGGCGTCCGGCAGGCCGCCAAGACCTATTTCAACAAGGAGCTGGACGAGCTGACGCTGGCGGAATGCGCCTCTATCGCCGGTATCGTCAAAAATCCCTATGGCTATGACCTGAAGCGCTTTCCTGAGAAAAATGCCGAACGCCGCGCCACCGTGCTGTACACCATGAAGGAGTACGGCAACATCAGCCAGGAGCAATATGACCAGGCTATGGCGGAGGATGTTCAGGCCTATAAAAACACCGGTGCGGATGATGAGGACACCGGCACGGAATATCAGAGCTATTTCGAGGATGCTGTTATCACCCAGGTGCGCTCTGACCTGCAGACCAAGCTGGGCTACAGTGAATCCATGGCCACGCAGCTGCTCTACAGCGGCGGCCTGAAGATCGTCACCACCATGGATCCCGAGATTCAGGCCAAAATGGATGCCGTCTTCCAGGATGAGGAGAACTTCCCCGGCAGTCTGGGCAGCGACGGCACCTATCCCCAGGCGGCCATGGTGCTGATGGATCCCTACACCGGTCAGGTGAAGGCCCTGTACGGCGGCCGCGGCGAAAAGGAGGGCGATCTGGTGCTCAACCGCGCCACCCAAACCCGCCGGAGCCCCGGCTCGGCCATCAAGCCCATCACGGTATATTCTCCCGCGCTGGAATACGGTCTGGTCACCCCCATCACCACGGTGGATGATGTGCCAAAGGATTTTACCATCCGCGGTGACGGCACCGGTTGGCCCTACAACGAGAGCCGTACCTACAGCGGACGCACCACCATCCTCAACGGTATCGCCAAGTCCCTCAACACCGTGGCGGTGGATCTGGTGCAGCAGCTGGGCACCGAGCGCTCCTTTAATTGGGCCACAAAAAATCTGGGGCTGGATCTGGTTTCCTCCATGGAGAAGACTCTCAGTGACGGCACCGTCAAGACCTACAGCGACAAGGATGTTTCTCCGCTGGCCATGGGCTCGCTGACACGCGGCGTCACCGTTCTGGAAATGACTGCCGCCTACAGCGCCTTTGTCAACGACGGGCAGTATACCACGCCCATCCTCTACACCAAAGTGTATGATTCCGACGGCAAGCTGCTGCTGGACAACGAACCGGTGACCACCGTGGCAATGTCCACCAAGACCCGGGACTATATGATCCAGCTGCTGACCAACGTTGTGACCAACGGCACAGGCCGCAAGGCTGCCATCAGCGGCATCGATGTGGGCGGTAAGACCGGTACCACCAGTGCCGACTGTGACCGCTGGTTCGCCGGCATCACGCCCTACTACACCGGCGTGGTGTGGTTCGGCTTTGACGCCCAGCAGAGCCTGAGCAAGTTTTCCACCAACCCGGCGCTGGAGCTGTGGACCCGGGTGATGTCCAGCGTGCTGGAGGACGCCGAGCCTGCCTCCTTCACGCTGAGCACCGAAATGAACAAGGTCAGCTATTGCCTGGACTGCGGCCTGCTGGCCACCGATCTGTGCGCCGCCGATGTCCGCGGCAGCCGGGTCGCCACTGCCTATGTGGCCGTGGAGGACGTACCCAAGCGCACCTGCACCTGCCATGTATCCGTCCAGCTGTGCGGCGATGCCGTTGCCACCGATTATTGTCCGGAGGAGGGCCTGACCACCGTCAGCCTGATGAATTATCAGCGGGCCTTCCCCTCTGCGGTCAAGGTCGCCGACCAGATCTACTGCGCGCCCTACGATCTGACGGAGGAGCAGCTCACCGAGGGCTATGTGAAGCCCACGCCGGACACCTATCAGGTCTGTACCGTCCACACCGAGCCGGAGCCCGAGACCGACTGGCCCTTCTGGCCCTATGATCCGGACGATGATTGGGATCCGGATGACGATTGGGACTCGGATGACGACCGGGACCCTTCCTATGACGACGGTGACGATGACGATGACGACGACGGGGACGACGGCGGCAGCAATCCCTTCTATGACTTCTGGCACGGCATTTTCAATCCCTGATCGATGTAAAAGCGAGCCGCTCCCCTGCCTTGACGGGAGAGCGGCCGTTTTTTCTATCCGTTTCAATAAAACGCTTGTATTTATCTGCGAAATCTGATAGAATGATCTTACGGATTAGATAACATCATTTTCAGGAGCGTGACGCATGTATAAGATCATTGTGGATTCTTCCTGCGACCTGCTTTCGCTGGCGCATTTGCATACCAAAGCGGCCTTTGGCCGTGTTCCCCTGCGTATTCTGGTGGGAGATACGGAATATGTGGATCAGGCCGGGCTGGACACCCGCGCCATGATGGACGCCGTTTACGCCTTCAAGGGCAAGACCGGCTCTGCCTGCCCCGGGCCGGAGGATTATGCCCGGGAATGCCGCACTGCGGATGAATGCTATATCCTCACCATCAGCAGCAGCCTGTCCGGCAGCTACAACAGCGCCGTGCTGGCCCGGGAGCTGGTGCTGGCGGAATTTCCCGAAAAGCGCATCCATGTGTTTGACACCCTGACCACCGGGCCGGAGCTGACCCTTCTGGCAGAGGAGATCGCCCGGCTGGCAGACTCCGGTCTGCCATTTGAAATGGTCTGTTGGGAAGCCCAGCGTTATCTGGCCCGCACCGGGCTTTTGTTCCAGCTGAACAGCATGGAAAATCTGACGAAAAACGGGCGTGTTTCCAAAATGGCGGGCATGACCGCCAAGCTGCTGGGTATCCGGATGATCGGCATCGCCTCCGAAACCGGTACCATCCACCCCCTGCATAAATGCCGTGGACAGGAGCACACCTATCGGCTGGTGGTGCAGGAGCTTCAGCGCAACGGCTACGCCGGCGGGCGGGTCGTGGTGGGACACGCCTTTCAACAGGCAGGCGCAGAGCTGCTGCGAGCGATGATCCTGGAGGACTTCCCTTCTGCGGACATTCGGATCATGCCGTTGGGCGGCCTTTGCTGCTATTACGCGGAAGAAGGCGGCCTGATCGTTGGCTTTGAAAAAGCATCGGAGGCCCGCCATGGCGTATGACCGGGAGCACGTCGTGCAGCGGATGCGCAAATGGGAGTCCCATCTCACAGGGAATCCCATGCCGTTGTGGGCGGAGCTGCCCGCGCTGGAGCTGTATATGGATCAGGTGGTGGCGCTGTTGAACAGCTATCTGGGCTTTCTTCCCAAGGAGGTAGGCATGGATGCCGCCGTCACCGCCCCCGCCGTAAACAATTATGTGCGAAAGAAAATCATGCCGCCGCCGGTGAAAAAGCGCTATTCCCGGGTGCATCTGGCCTATCTGCTGATGATCTGCTGCCTGAAGCACAGCGTGGGCATCTCCCACATTCAGCGGATCATGCCACTGACCTTTACCGAAGAGCAGGTACAGATCGTCTACGACCGCTTCGCGATGCAGCACCGGGCCGCCACACAGCTGTTTGTGGAGCAGGTCAACCGGCGAGCCGGTCAGTTGCTGCCGACAGACAGGGTCGATGCCGACGGCGCCAACGACATGATCGTGGTGTTTTCCGCTGTGGCCGGGCTGAGTCGCATGGCCGCCGAAAAACTGCTGCAAATGCAGGAAATACCGGAGGCATAATCAGATGAAATAAAAAACGGGGCTTGCTGCGGAATTCCGCAGCAGGCCCCTTGCTTTGTCAGACCGTTTACTTTTTGCACAGCACCAGCGCATCATATTTTTTGCCGCCTACCGTATGCACGCCCGGTTCCCGGCGGCACACCCGGAATCCCAGCTTTTCGGCGCAGCGCAGCATCCGACGGTTGCCCGACCAGGTCTCCAAATAGAATTCCTCGATCCCGGCCTCCCGGTAATAGTCCATAAACGCCTTCAGTGCCCGGCCTCCCAGCCCTCTGTCCCACATATCCGAGGCACAGATGGCAACGCTCAGCCCCCGGCGGAAGGACAGCGGGTCGCCGGCTTCGGCAGGAGAGACCCATTCATATTGCTCGTCCAGCAGATAGGAGCTGACAAATCCGATATGCTGCCCCTCGTGCTGGATCTCCAGCCGCCAACGCAGCGCGTCCGCCGGCACGGACGCCAGATATTCCAGCATTTCGGCCCGGAGCTGCTCAGGCTCCACCCGCTCGATGGGAGCCCAGGGAGTGTCGGCCCGGATCCAGTCCACCTCCACGTTCATCCAGCGAATATCATCGGAGATATCCGACTCCCGATAATCCCGCAAAACAATGTCCTTATACGTGATTTCCATAAGACAGCTCCTCCTTAAAGCATGGCCGCAAACAGATCCATCTG
>CAZDUQ010000016.1:4413-7515 GCA_964508665.1 uncultured Oscillospiraceae bacterium
CTCCCGATATTTCTTGCAGATGACCGCATCCCCCTGCAGCGCGGTGGCGCAGTCAAAGGCATCCAGCTTGTTGCTGAAATAGACGCAGTAATAGGCCAGGGGATGGTGTACCTTGAACCAGGCGATGCGGAAGGACATCATGGTATAGGCCACGGCGTGGCCCCGGGGAAACATATACTCGATCTTGTTGCAGGAATCGATGTACCACTCCGGGATGCCGTGAGCCCGCATCTCGGTCTCCCACTCCGGCTTGAGGCCCTTGCCCTTTCGCACGGCCTCGGAAATGGTGAAGGCAAGCTTGTTTTCCAGTCCCACTGCGATGAGCTTGGTGGTGATGTCGTCACGCACCGAGATGACCTCGTTGATGGTGGCCAGTCCCTGATTGATGATGTCCTGGGCGTTGTTGCGCCACACATTGGTACCGTGGGACAGGCCGGAAATGCGGATCAGGCCCTCCAGCGTGGTTGGCATGGTCTCCATCAGCATGGAGCGGGCGTTTTTGGTGCCGAACTCCGGAACGCCCGCCGATCCCGGCTGCTCCAGAATATCATCGGTCTCGATGCCCAGCGGGCTGATATCGGTAAAGGCCCGCATGGTCTCCTTGTCGTCCAGCGGCACATCCATGGGATCCACGCCGGTGAGGTTTTGCAGATGACGGATGATGGTAGGCACATCGTGCCCCAGCTCGTCCAGCTTCAGCAGGTTATCGTGGATGGAGTGGAAATCGAAGTGGGTGGTGATAATGTCGGAATTTGGGTCGTCCGCCGGATGCTGCACCGGCGTGAACTCATAGATCGTCCGGTCGCCGGGAACGATGATCAGGCCGCCGGGGTGCTGGCCCGTGGTGCGCTTAATGCCGGTGCAGCCCGACACCAGATGGTTGATCTCCGCATTGTTGACCACCTTGCCCCGCTCCTCCAGGTATTTTTTCACGAAGCCATAGGCGGTTTTGTCCTTGACCGTGCCGATGGTGCCGGCCTTGAACACCTTGTCATTGCCGAACAGCTCCACGGTGTAGCGATGGATGCGACCCTGACACTCGCCGGAGAAATTAAGGTCGATATCTGGGGTCTTGTCGGCATTGAAGCCCAGGAAGGTGGCAAAGGGGATGTTGAAGCCGTCCTTCACCATTTTGGTACTGCATTTAGGACAGTCCATGTCGGGCATATCGGCGCCGGTCTGATAGATCGGGTCATTGTCCCACACCGAATGACGACAGTTGGGGCAGCGGTAATGGGGCTTGAGGGCATTGACCTCGGTGATGCCGCTGAGAAACGCCACGAAGGACGAGCCCACCGAACCACGGGAGCCCACCAGATAGCCCATCTCGTTGGATTTGGCCACCAGCTTCTGGGCGATCATGTACATCACATCGAAGCCGTTTTTGATGATGGGGATCAGTTCGGCATCCACCCGGTCAGAGACGATCTGGGGCAGTTGCCCGTCCTCCTCGTACAGCTCCCGTGCCTTGTCCCGACACATCCGCTCCAGATCCTCCGCACTGTTGGGAATGGATGGCGGATAGCTGCCCGACAGCACCGGTTCGATGTGCTCGATCTGATCGGCGATGAGATTGGGGTTCTTCACTACCACCTCATAGGCCCGCTGGCTGCCCAGATAGGAAAACTCTTCCAGCATCTCGTCAGTGGTCTTGAAGTACAGCGGTGCGGGATCCTCCGCGTCCTTAAAGCCCATGCCCGCCTGGAGGATTTCCCGGTAAATGCTGTCCTCCGGCTCCAGAAAATGCACGTCGCCGGTTGCGCACACCGGCTTGTGCAGCGCATCTCCCAGCTTGAGCACCATCCGGTTGAAATCCCGCAGCTGCTCCTCATCCCGGGCCAGCTCCTTGTCCAGCAAAAAGCGGTTGTTTGCCAGGGGCTGGATCTCCAGAAAGTCATAGAAGGAGGCCAGGCGCATCAGTTCGCCCCAGGGCCGCCCGGCCACGATGGCATCGAACAGCTCCCCCGCCACGCAGGCCGAGCCGAGGATCAGATTTTCCCGGCTGCCTGCCAGCTCGGACATGGGGATGATGGGACGGCGATTGAAGTATTTCAGGTGTGCGTCGGAGATCAGCTTGTACAGCGCGATCAAACCGGGACGGTTTTTCACCAGAATGATCAGGTGGTAGCTCTTTTGCTTCTTGTCCGGGCCTGCACCGGAGCGCAGCCGCCCCAGCGCGCCGTTGATCTCGCTGACGCGGGTGATGCCGCACTTTTCCTGCAGCATAAGGATAAAGCGCAAAAAGATCTCCGCCAGTACATTGGCATCGTCCGACGCTCTGTGATGGTTGAACCGCAGATCCAGCGCGTCGGCGATAACATTCAGCTTGTGCTTGCCCAGTTTTGGCATCAACGCCCGTGAAAGCTCCACCGTGTCGATGGAGCAGGCGGGACAGGTCAGGCCCAGCTTTTCGCAGGCAGCTCCCACAAAGGCCATATCGAAATCGGCATTGTGGGCCACCAGCGGGCGGTCGCCGCAGAATTCCAGGAAGCGGGGCAACTCCACGCCGATGGGGTTGGCATCCCGCACAGTATCCTCTCGGATGCCGGTTAGCTCGGTGATCCGTGCCGGGATGGGCTGTGTGGGCTTGACATAACAATGGAACCGATCGGTAACACGCCCGCCGGACACGATGCAGGCGGCGATCTCGATGATTTCGCAGCTGGCGGCGCTGAGACCGGTGGTCTCGGTGTCAAACACCACGATCTCGTCCTCCAGCAGCGCGGTGCTTTCGCCCTTGACGGCCCTTCCCTGCTCCAGATCATCGATACAGTACGCCTCGATGCCGTACAGCACCTTAATGTCGGTACCGCTTTTTTTCAGGCTCGCCTGCGCCTTCATAGCCTCCGGAAAGGCCTGCACCACGCCGTGATCGGTGATGGCCAGCGCCTTGTGTCCCATGGAGGCCGCCAGCTTCAGCGCCTTTGCCGGGTCGCACAGGGCATCCATGGCGGACATATTGGTGTGCAGATGCAGCTCCACCCGCTTGTCAGCGGCCTTATCGGCCCGCGTCCGCTTTTTCCCCTTGAGGATGGCGGTAAAATTGAGCACCAGCTCCTTGTCAAACATGGAGTAGTGTACCAGGCCCTGCACGATCACATA
>CAZDUQ010000016.1:7615-13400 GCA_964508665.1 uncultured Oscillospiraceae bacterium
TCCAGCAGCAGCTCCACACCGGCCACGCCGTAACTGCGGCAGATGGCCAGCCGGGCCTCCTCCAGTCGGGCCTCCGGCACCGGACGGCCGCTTTCCAGCTGCACTGAAAGGCCGTTTGCCAAGGGCGTCACGCCCACAACGGCGCATTCCCATACCGATCCCTGTCCCGCAGCGTTTGGAAACAGGTCACGAAGATGTGCGCTCATAATGTCTCCCCCGTCATGTGTTCGATCTCTGCGATCAGACGCGATAAAAGCTCGTTTTCAGACACCTTGTAAAGCACTTCGCCTTTCCGGATGATCAGGCCCTCTCCCCTGCCGCCGCAGATGCCGATGTCGGCCTCCCGTGCTTCGCCGGGACCGTTGACCACGCAACCCATCACCGCCACCGTCAGGCGGCTTTTCAGCGGTGCCAGCGCCTTTTCCACCTGTTCCGCCAGGCCGATCAGATCGATCTGCGTGCGGCCGCAGGTGGGACAGGAGACGATCCGCGCGCCGCCGGTGTGCAGATCCAGCGCCTTCAGGATGTCCTTCGCAGCATAGACCTCCCTCACCGGATCGGCGGTCAGAGACACCCGCAGGGTATCGCCGATGCCATCAGCCAGCAGCGCGCCAAATGCAGCTGCCGAGCGCAGCGTGCCGAAATGCACGTTTCCCGCCTCAGTCACGCCAAGATGCAACGGATAATCACATTTTTGTGCCATCAGACGATACGCCTGAATGGTTCCAAACACATTGGACATTTTCAGAGACACGCAGATATCGAAAAAACCGCAGTCCTCCAGCTGCTCGATATTCCGCAGCGCCGACTGGCACAGCGTTTCCGGTGTCACGCCGTATTGCTCCCGCAGGTCGGCATCCACGCTGCCGCTGTTCACTCCCACACGGATGGGAACGCCCGCCGCACGACAGGCATCGGCCACCTGCTTCACCTTTTGCCGGTCGCCGATATTACCGGGATTGATGCGGATCTTGTCAATGCCGCCCTCCAGCGCGGCCAGCGCCAGCCGGTGATCGAAGTGGATATCGGCCACCAGCGGGATATGTACCTGCCTCTTGATGGCAGGGATCGCCCGGGCCGCATCCTGATCCGGGATGGCAAGGCGAACGACTTGACAGCCTGTCTGTTCCAAGGCCAGGATCTGCTGGACAGTGCCGTCCACATCCTGTGTTTTGGTATTGCACATGGACTGAATCACCAGCGGCGCGCCGCCCCCCATGGGAACGCCGCCCACTACGATCTGCTTGTTGCTTGACATTTCTCTCTCCTTATCGATCAGCCCACGAGCCGCAAAACATCGTGGTAGGTGACGAATATAAACAGGGCCAGGATCAGTGCCAGCCCCACCATGGAGGCCACGCCCTCATACTTGGGATCCAGCTTTTTGCCTCGAACCAGCTCGATGAGCAGGAACAGTACCTTGCCGCCGTCCAGCGCGGGGATGGGCAGCAGATTGACAAAGGCCAGATTGATGCTGATATAAGCCACGAAATTCCACATACTGGCCATGGAGGTCTTGGCCATCTCTCCCATCTGGCTGGCGATGCCCACCGTGCCCATCATGTCCTGGGTGCCCACCTGACCGGTGAGCATCATTTTGACGCCCAGCACAGCCGACTGGAAGTAGGTCATGGCATTGCGGCAAGCGTAGCCGATCTTGCCGAAAAAGCCCAACTCCTCCGTGGACAGTTGAAAGCCGTATAGATAGCTGCCGCTCTCCTCATCCAGAACAGTGGCCTTCATCTCGAAATTCTCCAGCCGGATCTTTGTACCGTCCCGCTTGATAACGATGTCGTACACGCCGTCCTCGTCATAGTACATGGCGGTAGAAAAATCCGACATGGTGTAGATGTGGAAATCGTTGACGCGGACGATGCGATCGCCCACCTGAAAGCCCACGCCGCCGTTGTCCGCCGCCGCATAGGGAAAGCCCTCCAAAAAGCCGGAGATCACCGGTGTGCTGGCGTATTTGGCCGGGGCCAGCAGAATCAGCAGGATCAGCACGCCCGTCAGGAAATTCATGGCCGCACCGGCCACACAGACGGCAAAGCGCCGGGGCAGACTTGCCTCGGCAAAGCTCCCCTCGGGCGACAGCTCCCGTCCCTCCGGATTGAGCTCCTTTTCGCCGGTGAGCAGCTTTTCGGTGTCCTCGTCCTCCTCGCCCTGCATCATCACCGCGCCGCCCAGCGGCAGCAGCCGGATGGCGTACAGCGTCTCGCCCACCTGCTTCTTGAAGATGGCGGGGCCGAAGCCGACGGTGAATTGCAGCACCGTAATGCCCGAAAGCTTGGCAACGATGAAATGCCCCAGCTCGTGGACGAAGATCAGCAGTCCGAAAACCAAAATTGCAAGGATATAGCTCATGATAAACCGCCTTTAATGAAATTTTATCGCCGCCCGGGCCTGCCGGTCGGTCTCGAAAATGTCCTCCAGCGTGGGCTCCGCCACAAAGGGCACCGCCCGCGCTGCCCGCTCTACGGCGGGATAAATGCTGCCGAAGGGGATCTGCCCGGCCAGAAACGCGGCCACTGCCGCTTCGTTGGCGCCGTTGACCGCAGCGCCGAAGTTCCCGCCCCGGGCCATGACCTCCCGGCACAGGGACATTGCTGGGAAGGTCTCCTCGTCCGGCGGGAAAAAGGTCAGCTTGCCCGCCGCCGCCAGATCCAGCCGCCTGCGGGGGGCATATTGCCGCGCCGGATAATCCACGGCATACTGAATGGGCAGCCGCATATCGGGCGGAGACAGCTGGGCCAGCACGCTGCCGTCCCGGAACTCCACCAGCGAATGCACCAGACTTTCCCGGTGTACCACCACATCAATCTGCTCCGGACGGACGTGGAACAGATGCATGGCCTCGATCATTTCAAAGCCCTTGTTCATCATGGTGGCAGAATCCACCGTGATCTTGGCGCCCATGGACCAGCTGGGGTGCTTCAACGCCTGTTCCGGCCCCATATCGGCGATCTCCGCCGCCTTTTTGCCGAAGAACGGGCCGCCGGAGGCCGTCAGAATCAGGCGTTCCACTTCCTCTCCCCGACTTCCCTGCAGGCACTGGAAGATCGCGCTGTGCTCGGAGTCCACCGGCAAAATGGCAACGCCCTTTTGGGCTGCCAGCGCATTTACCAGCGACCCGGCACACACCAGACTCTCCTTGTTGGCCAACGCCAGTGTTTTGCCCGCCCGAATCGCCGCCACGGTAGGGCGCAGCCCGGAAATGCCCACGGCAGCATTGACCACCAGGTCGCAAGCCTCCAGCGCCGCCACCTGACAGACGCCCTCCGCGCCCCAGAGGATGCGGGTATTGCAGACGCCGTCCAACCGCGCCGCCAGCGCCCGACCGGCGGCCTCGTCATACAGCGCGGCCACTGTCGGGCGCACCGCAAGGATCTGCTTTTCCAACAGAGCGACATTTTTCCCGGCGGCCAGTCCCGCCACCCGATAGCCCCGCTCCGCGGCCACCTCCAGCGTCTGCACGCCGATGGAGCCGGTGGAGCCGATCACCGATAAAGTCTTCATGATAGTTTATCCCCCGATCCTGGGAAGTATGTGCAAATACAGCAGCTCAAACAGCGGCGCGGCGAACAGAATGCTGTCAAACCGATCCCACACGCCGCCGTGTCCCGGGAAGATATTGCCGTAATCCTTGATGCCCGCGCCCCGCTTGATGACCGAAAGGCTCAGGTCGCCCAGCTGCCCGGCGGTGGAGCCGATGATGCCATAGAGCACAGCGGGCCACAAAGCCATTTCCAGCTGGAAGCAGTGCCGCATCACCAGCACATAGCCCACGCAGGCCAGCGTGGCGAAGATCAGACCGCCAACAGAGCCCTCCACCGTTTTTTTCGGACTGACATAGGGTGCCAGCTTATGCTTGCCGAAGGCCATTCCGGTAAACAGGGCGAAGCTGTCGCACACCCAGACGGTGACCCAAGGCATGAGCACCAGCAGCGCGCCGTTTTCCCCATTGCGGATACGGACAAAGGCCGAAAAGCACAGAGGCAGGATGATGGCCGCCAGAAAGCCCTTGCCCAGCAGATCATAGGTGATCTTTTCGTGATCGAACACGGCACAGGCAAAGGCGGCCATCATATACAGGGCGCACACCGTCAAAAAGGGCCACAAAGGTGCGTCCGGCCGATTCATGGTCAGCGGGACTGCAAAGGCGGCGGCGCAGGACAGATACAGAAACGGATGCTTCGGACAGGATCCGGCGGTATATAGCAGCTCCCAGACGCCCACGGCCATCAGGAGGCCGCACACCACTGTCAGTACCATGGTGGGCAGGAAAAACAGAATGGGGATGAACAGCCCGATGGCCACCACCGCCGTGATCACGCGTGTTTTCATAATTTAGATACCTCCAAACCGGCGCTTGCGGCTCTGATAGGCGGCGATGGCGCGGTCAAGCTCCCGCTCGTCCATATCGGGCCACAGCACATCGGTAAAATAAAACTCGGTATAGGCATTCTGCCACAGCAGGAAATTGGAGAGCCGCAGCTCGCCACCGGGACGGATCATCAGGTCGGGATCGGGCACGCCCGCCGAATACAGACGGCTGCTCAACGCCTCCTCCGTGATTTTCTCCGGCGAGAGTCGCCCTGCGGCACAGTCACGTGCCAGGCTGCGGGCCGCCCGCACGAGCTCATCCCGTCCGCCGTAGTTCAGGCAGACATTCACCTGCATACCGGTGGTATGGCGGGAGATCTCTGTCGTTTCGGCGATCAGGCTCTTCAGCCCGTCGGACAGGGGGGCCAGGTCGCCGAAGAAGGTCAGGCGGATGTTCTTTTCCGCCATCTCCCGGACTGCTTTTTTCAGATAGCGCTCCAGCAGGCCCATGATGGCCCCTACCTCTCCCTCCGGGCGCTTCCAGTTTTCGGTAGAAAAGGCGTAAACGGTGAAGTACCGCACGCCCAGACTCTGGAGGTATTCTGCCGCCTTCTGAAAAGTCTCACTCCCGGCGGAATGTCCGGCGGTGCGGGGCAGGCCCCGCTTCTGGGCCCAACGGCCGTTGCCGTCCATGACGGCGGCGATGTGTGTGGGGATCTGCTCCCGATCCGGCTGCGGGCGTTCCTCCTGCTTGGCAAACAACATAATCAAACTCCTAATTGATGTGACAGAGGGCGGCGCGATGCGCCGCCCTCCCATATCCGGTGCTCTCTGTAATGAAACGGCGCGAATGGGCTTACAGCTCCATCAGTTCCTTTTCCTTCTTTGCGGACTCCGCGTCCACTTCCTTGACGAACTTATCGGTGAGCTCCTGCATATCCTTTTCCAGCAGCTTCAGCTCGTCTTCGGTGATCTCAGAGGTCTTCTGTGCTTTTTTGAAGTGGTCAATGGCATCCCGGCGGATGTTGCGGATGGCCACCTTACCTGCCTCGGCCTGATTTTTGACCTCCTTGGTCAGATCACGGCGGCGCTCCTCGGTGAGCTGGGGGAACAGCAGGCGGATGACCTTGCCGTCGTTGGTGGGATTGATGCCCAGATCAGAGCTCTGGATTGCCTTTTCGATCAGCTTCAGCGCACTGGCATCCCAGGGCTGAATGGCCAGGATGCGGGGCTCCGGCGTGGAGACCGATGCGATCTGCTGGATGGGGGTGGGTGCGCCGTAATAGTCCACAGTGATCTTGTCCAGAACGGCCACATTGGCCCGTCCGGCGCGGATCGTGTTGAACTCGTGCTTCATGACCTCGATGGTCTTTGTCATTTTTTCCTTATACTGCTCGCACTTGGGATTCATAGCGTATACCTCCAATATGTTAAGTTATCAAATGTCCATGCCCACATAGGT
>CAZDUQ010000016.1:13500-16568 GCA_964508665.1 uncultured Oscillospiraceae bacterium
ACTACCACCGTCCCCTGCTCTAAATGGCGGACGGCGTTCACCCGGTTATAGGGCTCCGACACCTTTTGAATGTCCAGGGCGTTCTGCACCACGGCGGGAATACCGTGCTGCTCCAGCACATCGCACACGGCAAGGGCGTTCATGGTGGTGCCCAGCATCCCCATGTAATCCGAACGGGTGCGTTCCAGCTTGCCCTCGCCGTTTTTCACACCGCGCCAGAAATTTCCAGCTCCTACCACCAGCGCCACCTGAGCGCCGGCCTGCACGCAATCGCCGATGGCCTGCGCCACCGTATTGAGCATTGCAAAATCCAGTCCGGTCCCGGCCTCACCGGCCAGAGCCTCACCGCTGATCTTCAAGAGAATTCTCCGATATTTGGGAGCTTCCATAATGACCTCCGCCTTTTTCAATTAAGCTTTCTTGTATTTTAATATACTTTGGCCGTTTTGGGAAGTCTTTTCCGGGAAATTCTTAAAAAAGTTACCTTTCCTGCTCTTTTTCCAGCATCCGCTTCAGATATTGCCCGGTGTAGGAGCCCTTGACCCGGGCTACCTCCTCCGGTGTGCCGCTGGCTACCACCCGGCCGCCCCGGCTGCCGCCCTCCGGCCCCAGATCGATGATATGGTCGGCCGTCTTGATCACATCCAGATTGTGCTCAATGACCACCACGGTGTTGCCGGCATCCACCAGCTTTTGCAGCACCTCGATGAGCTTGTGTACATCATAGCTGTGCAGACCGGTGGTGGGCTCGTCCAGGATATAGATGGTGCGGCCGGTGGCCTTTCGCGAAAGCTCGGTGGCCAGCTTGACCCGCTGGGCCTCTCCGCCCGAAAGGGTGGTGGAGCTCTGTCCCAGCTTGACATAAGAAAGGCCCACATCATACAGCGTTTGCAGCTTCTTGCGGATCTTGGAGAGGTTGTCAAAGAAGGGCAACGCCTCGGCCACCGTCATGTCCAGCACCTCGTAAATGTTTTTATCCTTATATTTGACCTCCAGCGTTTCCCGGTTGTAGCGCTTGCCCTTGCACACGTCACAGGGCACATAAATATCGGGCAGAAAGTGCATCTCGATCTTGATCAGGCCATCGCCGGTGCAGGCCTCGCATCGGCCGCCCCGCACATTGAAGGAGAACCTGCCCGGGCCGTAGCCCCGTGCTTTGGCATCCTGCGTCTTGGCAAACAGCTCCCGAATGTCCCCAAACAGGCCGGTATAGGTGGCCGGGTTGGAGCGGGGAGTCCGCCCGATGGGGCTCTGGTCAATGGCAATGACCTTATCCAGATGCTCCAGCCCCTGGATGCCATCGTGCTTGCCCGCCCGGGTACGGGCGCCGTTGAGCTCGGCGGCCAGCGCCTTGTAAAGCACTTCGTTGATGAGGCTGCTCTTTCCGCTGCCGGAAACACCGGTCACCACCGTAAAGGTGCCCAACGGGATGTCCACATTGAGTTTTTTCAGATTGTTTTCCGCAGCGCCCACGATTCGCAGTACCTGGCCGTTGCCCGGGCGGCGGCTTTCCGGTACGGGAATGCGCCGTGCGCCCGAAAGATACTGCCCCGTCAGGCTGTTTTCGCACGCCATGATCTCCTGCGCCGTGCCCACGGCAATGATCTCTCCGCCGTTAACGCCAGCCCCCGGGCCTACATCCACTATGCAGTCGGCCGCCCGCATGGTGTCCTCGTCGTGCTCCACCACGATCAGGGTGTTGCCCAGATCCCGCAGCCGCCGCAGGGTGGCCAGCAGCTTATCATTGTCCCGCTGGTGCAGCCCGATGGAGGGCTCGTCCAGCACATACAGCACCCCGGTGAGAGAGGAGCCGATCTGAGTGGCCAGCCGGATGCGCTGACTCTCGCCGCCAGACAGCGTACCGCTGGAGCGGGCCAGCGTCAGATACTCCAGCCCTACATTCCGCAAAAACCGCAGCCGGGAGCCGATCTCCTTCAGGATCAGATCGGAGATCTGCCGCTCCTTTTCGGTCAACTCCAGCTGTTCCACAAAATTCAAAGCCTCGGTCACCGAAAGCTGGGTGAACTCGGCGATGTTCTTTCCGCCAACGGTCACCGCCAGCATCTCTTTTTTCAGCCTTCTCCCCCGGCAGGCAGCACAGGGGATGGCGCTCATGCAGTCTTCGATATCCTCCTTGGCGGCCTGGGTGGTAAAGCCGTCGGTATACCGCCGCTGCAAATTGGGGATGATGCCCTCAAAGGGTCGGGGCTTGTGCTTGTTTCCCTCCCAGGAAAAACGCACGTCCAGCTTGTCCTCGCCGGTGCCGTATAGGATCATCTTCCGGGCCGTCTCAGGCAACTCCTCCCAGGGCGTGTCCAGCGACCAGCCGTATTTTTCGCTCATGGCCCGCATATAGGTGCGGGAAATGGAATTTTCATCCAGTGTCTGGAAGCCGGAGGCCTTCAATGCCCCCTGATTGAGGGAAAGCTTGCCGTTGGGTACGATGCGATCCGGATCCACCTCCATTTTCATGCCCAGACCGTCGCAGGCCGGGCATGCGCCGTAGGGATTGTTGAAGGAAAACATCCGGGGCGTCAGCTCCTCAATGGAGATGCCGCAGTCTGGACAGGCATAGTTCTGAGAAAAGGTCAGTTCCTCCCCCGCCCCCAGCCGATCAATGACCACCAGCCCGCCCGAAAGATGAGTGGCGGTCTCCACCGAATCGGTGAGACGGCGGGCGATCTCCGGCTTGACCACCAGACGATCCACCACGATCTCGATGGTGTGCTTGAGGTTTTTATCCAGCCTGATCTCCTCGCTGAGATCATAAATGCTGCCGTCTACCCGCACCCGGACAAAACCGCTTTTGCGGGCATCCTCGAACACCTTCTGATATTCGCCCTTGCGCCCGCGAATCACCGGTGCCAGCACCTGCATCCGTGTTCCCTCCGGCAGGGCCATCAGCTGGTCGATGATCTGATCCACGCTCTGCTGCCGGATCTCCCGACCGCACTTTGGGCAATGGGGGATGCCGATGCGGGCCCACAGCAGCCGCAGATAGTCATAGATTTCGGTGACGGTGCCCACGGTGGAGCGAGGATTTTTGCTGGTAGTCTTCTGATCGATGG
>CAZDUQ010000017.1:0-15946 GCA_964508665.1 uncultured Oscillospiraceae bacterium
AGCGCCACCTTGCCAAGGTGGAGGTAGCGAGTTCGAGCCTCGTAGTCCGCTCCACGAAAGAACCTCTCTTGTCTGTCAAGAGAGGTTTTTCTGTCACGCAGAGATAAATGAAGCCACAATCATACCATACTGTAGAAATGAAAAAATTTGAGAAAAGGGATTGACCTTACAGTTTACTGCAATGATAGAATGGGTTCAGAAAGGAGGTACATGATATGACGATCAAGGAATTCGCCCGTTTGTGCGGCTGCAATCCTCAGACACTTCGTTACTACGATCTTGTTGATCTGCTGAAGCCGGCGAAAGTGGATCCATGGTCCGGATACCGTTCTTACGAGGAGGGCCAGGCGCTTACATTTGTAAAGATCAAAAGCCTTCAGACAGCCGGGTTTACCATCGTTGAGATAAAAGAGCTCCTGGATCAGGATCATCGCGTGATCTGTAGCGCCTTTGATGCAAAAATTGCGGAAGCGGAACGCAGATTGCAGGAAATCAAAGCGATCCGGAAGTCATATCAGACCGAAATGGATCAAATTCAGAAAAAGATCAGCGAAGCACGAAAGAAAATCAATCAGGCAATGCGGGAATACGACCCTGCGGTGGAATTTGGGCTCAACAGCGCCGAGTACGATGGAATCATCAGTAATGTGAACAGCTATTTCGACAACATCCCTGTTTCTGACTCAAGCCGGTTCGACTTTGAGGAATTCCATTCCGGAGAAGATGCTGCGGAGGAGCCGGAATATCTGGATCTCCTCCATGCTCCGGAATACGAGGTGGTTTTTGAAAAGCACAACTGGTCGAACATCAGGGATTTCAGCGGCGAGTTCATGAAACTGGAAGACGGTGCAGAATATGCCCTGCACCTTCGTGTAAATGAGGACAAAGCATCCAACAGTATCGCTTTTGCCAATACGCTTCTTGGCGTATTGCTTGCGGAGAATTCCGCGAAGAAAACGAGCCTTGCCTATAACATGGAGAAATCCGGGGACGGTCAAAACCATTTATGGCTCTTAAAGCGCAAAAAATAATATTTCGGCGCATCGTATTCATCAGGCTGTTTTATTTTACAGCCAACATGAAAAAACCGCACGGCAGACTGCCGTGCGGTTTTCATATTTCTCATCAAAACGCTTACTGCATGAACTTGGCGGCGGTTTTGGCCATCATCAGCTTCTCGCCCGCCTTGTCGAACTCGATGCGCAGCAGCAGGTCGCCGCCCATTGGCGTGACCTCCTTCACCACGCCGGGGCCAAAGGCCTTGTGCCGCACCGGCATACCGGCCCGGAACTCCGGCGTTGCGGATGCTGCCTTCTGTCCGAACGTCCCTCCGGAAGCCGTAGCCCTTCGGGGCTCTCTGGACTGCTCGCCCTTCTGCCAGGAGACCGTTCCGCCCCGCTGCCACCCGCCGGTACGGGTCGGTTCTGCGGCGGGGCGCTGGGGCTTGTCCTCCACCTCCCGGATCAGCTCCGCAGGGATCTCACCGATGAAGCGGGAGGGCTTGCCATAGGAGGTCTGGCCGTAGAGCATCCGGCGCTTGCTGCAGGTGATGGTCAGTTCCTGCTTTGCCCGGGTCATGGCCACATAGCACAGACGGCGCTCCTCCTCCATCTCCTCCTCGCTCTCCATGGAGCGATAGGAGGGAAACAGCCCGTCCTCCGCGCCCACGATAAATACCTTTGGAAACTCCAGCCCCTTTGCCGAATGCATGGTCATCATGGTGACCACATCGGCATTTTCATCGTACTTGTCCACGTCGGAGATCAGGCTCAGTTCCTCCAGAAAGCCCTCCAGAGAAGGCTCCGTCCCGGCCTCCTGACAGCGCTTCTGATAATCCACCATGTTGGATTTCAGCTCCTGGATGTTTTCCAGCCGCCCCTGGGCCTCCTGTGTACCCTGAAGCTCCAGCGCCAGTCGATAACCTGACTGCTCCAGCAGGGCGTCATACAACTCCACCAGCGACACCTGCTCCTTCATCGCCCGCAGGGCATGGATCATTTCGCCGAACTTCATCAAAGCGGCGGCGCCCCGTGACAAGTCGGGATACTTGTCAGCCTCGCAGATCACCTGGAATTCCGTTCTTCCCTCCTCCGCCGCGTGCAGAGCAACGGTCTCCAGCGTCTTCGCGCCGATTTTTCGAGGAGGATTGTTGATGATGCGGTGCAGGCGCACACTGTCACCGGGATTGTGAATAACCTCCAGATAGGCCCGCATATCCCGGATCTCCAGCGAATCCAGAAAGGAGCGTCCCCGCACCACGGCAAAGGGAATGCCCATCCGGGCAAAGCAGGTCTGCAGGAAGTTGCTTAAAGCATTATTGCGGTAAAGGATTGTAAAGTCTTTCAGCTTGCCACCGTTTGAGAACGCCTGATGGATGGTTTTTGCGATATACATGGCCTCCTCATCCTGATTTTCCGCCACATACAGCCGCAGCTGCTCCCCCGCGCCCTGATCGGTCCACAGAGTTTTGCCCTTGCGTCCGTGATTGCAGGCGATGACATGGTTGGCGGCCTCCAGAATATTGCCGGTGGAACGATAGTTCTGCTCCAGACGGATGGTGACGGCATCCCTGTACTGGTGCTCAAAATCCAGTATGTTTTCGATGGTGGCGCCCCGGAACTTGTAAATGCTCTGGTCGTCATCGCCCACCACGCAGAAATTGCGCCAGCCGCCGGCCAGCAGTGAGCACAGGACATACTGAGCGTGGTTGGTATCCTGATACTCATCCACCAGCACATAGCGGAACTTGCGCTGATAATATTCCCGCACGTCATTCTCGGTCTGCAAAAGCTCCACCGTTTTGCAGATGATATCGTCAAAATCCAGCGCGCTGGCCTTGCGGCAGCGCTTCTGATATTCGGCATAGATGCGGGCAACCGTTTTTTTGTAGTAGTCCTCCCCTGCCTGAGCGGCAAAGCCCTCGGGTGTCAGCAGCGACTCTTTGGCCCGGGAAATGACCGAGATAACACCCTTGGGATCAAAGCGCTTTTCATCCAGGTTCAGATCCCGGATGACCGCAACGATCATCCGCTTTTTGTCGTCCTCATCATAAATGGTAAAATTGGAGCTGTAGCCCAGACGGTCGATATACCGCCGCAGGATGCGGGTACAGGCAGTGTGGAAGGTATGGGTCCAGATGTCCCGTCCTGCCTCGCCGCAAGCCACCTCCAGCCGGGCCTTCAGCTCCCCTGCCGCCTTGTTGGTAAAGGTGATGGCAATGATCTCCCAGGGCTTGGGCGGCGAAACGGCGCAAAGGCGGTCTACCTCCGTCTGCGGAACGCTCTCCGGCTCCTCCATGGCCATCGCCAGCGTCACCAGATCGCCGTCGCCTGCCCAGTCGGGGGCCAGTTCTGCCTCATACCCGCAGCCAAAGCGCAGAAGGTTGATGATGCGGTTGATCAGCACGGTGGTTTTTCCGCTGCCAGCGCCCGCCAGCAGCAGCAGGGGGCCTTCGGTCTTCAAAACAGCCTGCCGCTGCATTTCGTTGAGCTTTTGAAACTCGTTTTCGATGACGGCACGGCGTAAAGCGGTATATCGAATATCAAAATCGTCCATAAGTACCTCGTTTTATTGATTTTCTATCAGCGAAAGGCCATATTTTCGCTGCCGATCAGGGGCATCAGCCGGTCATAGACCGCCTGGATGTCCGCCCCCTTCTGCCAGGCCAGACGCTGCTTCGTCAGAAGCACATACACAATGACCCGCTGGTTGCCGGGACAGGCATCCAGCGCTTCCCGCATCAGCCGGAAGCGGGCATCGTTGGTGGCGCTGATCTTCAGCCAGAGGGTGCGTCCGTCATCAGCCGGCGGCGAGGGCGCTTCCGTTCGGACGGCAGCGGCCGTCTCTGCGGTGGGCTCCTGACGTCGCGGGGCCGTGCGGCGCAGATCCCGGCGACGGTTTTCCAAAAACTGCCGCACAGAGTATTCATTCAACGGCGCGATGTCATCCACCATCAGCTTGGGAGTTTCCTCCTCCCTGGCGGAAATGCGCCCGTGGGCCAGGATTGCCTGATCGGGCTGCAAATAAGGCCCGCCGGATACCAGCGCCCGCTCAAACACCAGCAGCTCCATGCTGCCGGTGGTATCCTCCAGCGTGACATAAGCCATCTGGGTCTGTTTTTTGGTCAGCTTGACCCGGGCCGTCATGACCATGCCCGCCACGGTGGCAAACTCCCCATCCCGCAGCAGCTCGTCGGAGCCATCCTCCACACACTGGATCAGCCGCCCCAGCGGCACGGCGTGTGCCTGCGCCGCCAGCGGCTTCAGCTCCTCCATGGGGTGTCCGGAAAGGTACAGGCCGCAGGTATCCCGCTCCATGTTCAGCAGCTCCCGACGGGAAAACTCCGGAATGTCCGGCAGCACCGCGCTGGGTGCTGCATCCTGCCGAAACTCGGCGAACAGATCGATCTGTCCCTCCAGATTGCGTTTTTGATTGTTAGATTCCGAATCCAGTGCCGATTCGTACACCTTCAGAAGCTGGGAGCGGTAAACGCTCATGCTGTCGAAGGCGCCGCAGCGGATCAGACTCTCCAATACCCGCTTGTTCAGATCATAGCCGCTCATCCGGCTGCAAAAATCATAAAAATCCCGGAAGGGGCCGTTTTCCCGGCGCTCGACCACCAGCTTTTCGATCAGGCCCACACCCACATTTTTTACCGATCCCAGACCAAAGCGAATGTTGTCCCCCGCCACGGTGAAGTCCGTCCCCGACTCATTGATGTCCGGCGGCAAAACGGTGACGCCCAGCTCCTTTGCCTGCTCGATGTATTCGGCGACCTTGGCGTTCTGGCCCAGCACGGAGGTCAGCAACGCCGCGATATATTCCTTTGGATAATGATACTTCAGCCAGGCGGTCTGATAGGCCAGAACGGCATAGCATACCGCGTGGGATTTGTTGAAGGCGTAATTGGCGAACTCCAGCATCTGGTCAAAGACCTGGTTGGCCACGCTTTCCGGCACGCCGTTGGCGGCACAGCCCACGATGCCCTCCGCCGGGTTGCCGAACACGAAGTTCTGCCGCTCGGCCTGCAGCACATCCAGCTTCTTTTTGCTCATGGCCCGGCGAACCATGTCGGCCTTGCCCAGACTGTAGCCCGCCAGCAGACGGAAGATCTCCATCACCTGCTCCTGATAGACGACGCAGCCATAGGTGACCGACAGCACCTTTTCCAGCAGCGGATGGGCGTATTTCACCGAGCTGGGGTCATGGCACGCCCGGATGTAAGTATCAATGTACTGCATGGGGCCGGGACGGAACAGCGCCACGATGGCGGTGAGATCCTCCACGCTGTGGGGCTTCATTCGCACCGCCACATCGGTCATGCCGGAGGATTCCATCTGGAACACACCGGATGTCTGCCCCCGGCCCAGCATATCAAAGACCGCCTGATCGTTATAGTCCAGTTGCTGAAAGTCGATGTGGATATCCTCTGACTTCAGTAGCTTCAGTGCGTCATCGATGATGGTCAGGTTGCGCAGACCCAGGAAGTCCATTTTCAGCAGGCCCAGCTCCTCCAGCGTGGTCATCACATACTGGCAGACCGTTCCCTGCTCGCCCCGGGACAGGGGCACATATTCATCCACCGGCGCGGCGGCAATGATGACACCGGCTGCGTGGGTGGAGCAGTTGCGGGGCATCCCCTCCAGCTTGCGGGCCATATCGATGAGAGTTTTCACCCGGGGATCGTCGGCATAGTAGCGCTTCAGCTCCGGAGAGACCTGCAGCGCCTTGTCCAGCGTCATTTTCAGTTCCTGGGGGACGGTCTTTGCCACCATGTCCACCTCGGCATAGGGCATATTCATCACCCGGCCCACATCCCGCACCACGGCACGGGCGGCCATGGTGCCGAAGGTGACGATCTGCGCCACATGGTCGGCACCGTATTTGGCGGTGACATAATCGATGACCTCCTGCCGACGGCGGGGACAGAAATCGATATCGAAGTCCGGCATACTCACCCGCTCCGGGTTGATGAAGCGCTCAAACAGCAGGCCGTACCGCATGGGATCCACATCGGTGATATTCATGCAATAGGCCGCCATGGAGCCTGCGCCCGAGCCGCGGCCCGGCCCCACCGGGATGCCCTTCCCCTTTGCGTAGTTGACGAAATCCGCCACAATGAGGAAGTATTCCACAAAGCCCATCCGTGCGATCATATCCAGCTCGTAGTTCAGCCGATCACGATAGGTCGGCGGGCCCTCAGGATAGCGGCAGGCAAAGCCCTGCCAGCACAGTTTTTCCATATAGGGCCGGGCGTCGGTCTCTCCTTCCGGCAGTTCAAAGGATGGCAGATGGTATTTGCCGAAGACAAAATCGAACTGACACCGTTCGGCGATGCGGACAGTGTTTTCCAGCGCCTCGGGCACCTCCGGGAAAAGCGTTGCCATCTCGTCACCGGATTTCACATAAAACTCCGTTCCGGAAAAGCGCAGTCGGTTCTCATCCTCCAGCGTTTTACCTGTCTGGATGCACAAAAGCACATCGTGCATCTCGTGATCCTCCCGCCGGAGGTAATGGGCATCGTTGGTGCAGACCAGCGGGATGCCGGTCTCTTTGTGGAGACGCAGCAGATCGGCATTGATCTGCTTCTGCTCCGGGATGCCGTGATCCTGTAATTCCAGATAATAATTGTCCCGGCCGAACAGGGCATCATAGCGCAGGGCGGTCTCCTTTGCCGCCTGATAGCTGCCGTGCATCAACAGATTCTGCACCTCGCCGGCCAGACAGGCAGACAGGCAGATCAGCCCCTCGGCATGCTGCTCCAGCAACTCCCAGTCCACCCGGGGCTTGTTATAGAAGCCCTCCAGAAAACCGGCGGAGCACAGCTTGATCAGATTCTGATAGCCCTGGGCATTTTTGCACAAAAGCACCAGATGCCACGGCTCGTGATCCAGCTCATAGACCTTGTCAAAGCGGGTACGGGGCGCCACATACAGCTCACAGCCGATGATAGGCTTGAGCCCGGCTTTTTTAGCCGCCTTGTAGAAATCCACGCAGCCGTACATCGCGCCGTGGTCGGTGATGGCGACGGCGGTCTGGCCCAGCTCCCTGATCCGCTCCATCAGGGGGCTGATGCGGCAGGCACCATCCAGCAGGCTGTATTCGGTATGCAGATGCAGGTGTACAAACGGCGTCATGTTTCGCTCTCCTCTCCCAGCTGCACCAGACGGCGCAGCCGGTTATTCAGTCCCGGACGGGAGATTGGCTCCGGAAAGACGGCGCACAGCTCCGTCAGGGAAAGCTCCGGATGCTCCACCCGCAATCGGGCAGTGAGACGCAGCGCCTCCGGCAGGTCGTTCAACCGGCCGGAAGCCTCCAGCCGACGGATGGCGGCAATCTGCCGGGCGGCGGCCCCCACCGTCTTGGTGAGGTTGGCCGTCTCGCAGTTGACCTTGCGGTTCACATCATTGCGCAGCTCCCGCTCCACCTTTTTCAGCATCAGATCCATTGCCGCGCCGGTAGCGCCGCAGGCCGACAGAAAATCCTCGATGGCCGTGCTGTCCTTGTAATACAACACATGGATGCCGCGGCGCATCAGCTGACCTGCAGGAAGCTCCATATCCAGCAGCAGGGCGCTGACCTGCCGCGCCACATAATAATGGGGCGTCACCAGCTCCAGATGATAGCCTTTTTCCGGCGTGGATACATAGCCCCCCACCAGAAACGCCCCCCGGAGAAAGGCCGCCCGGGAGGGCTCATCCTCCACCAGCGCCCGGTTGAGGGGCAGTGTACTCCCTCGCTCGTAGCCATAGACGGCGAAGATGCGGCTGATCTCCTCCCGATCCCACACCGAGAGGATGGTATCATTTTCCTCCGCCAGAATGCCGAAGCACTGGCTCAGCAGGCTCTGCACCCGGCGGCGCACGGTGGGCATCTCACACTGGATGCGCAGCCCCTCGCGGGAAAACTGTCCGGCAAACAGCAGCACCCCCAGCGCCTCCGGAAGAAGGTTCTCTCCCGCCGCAGGAAGGTGGCACAATTCACTTTTGATATCGGTGGTAAAGGACATGGGCATCCTCTCTTTCATATCGCCGGGCTCAGCCCTTCCGCAGCAAAAGCCGGTCACAATCTCCCAGCTCGCCGGTACGGTGGGCAAAGGTCTCGGCACAAAGCATCACATGATAGGCCAGACGCAGCGGGTCGTGGCGGGCCAGTTGGCCATTGCGGGAAAGCATATCACCGCCAAACAGCCGGATCCCCAGCGTCCGGAATTCCTCCGGCACGGGAATGAGCGGTTCGCTGTTTTCCGGCATATACCGGGCGGCCAGATGCGGGGTGATCTCACGGGTGTTGTACAGGCAGGCATCGATGGTGCCGCCGTGGCGCAAAATGGCCCGGGCGTGCTCGGCGGCAGAATAGCCCTCGGTCTCGCCCTCCTGGGTCATCACATTGAGCACATACAGCTTGAGCGCCGGGGATTTGCGGATGGCCTCCGCCACGCCGTCCACCAGCAGGTTGGGGATCACACTGGTGTACAGGCTGCCCGGCCCCAGAAGGATCAGCTCCGCCTCGCGGATGGCCTCCAGCGTCTGGGGCAGCGCCGTGACCGACTCAGGTTCCAGGGAAACCGAACGGATGTCCAGCCCCCGCTCCTTTTTGGCGGCGGTGATGGAGGTCTCCCCCCGCACCACGCTGCCGTCGGCAAAGGTGGCCCGCAGGGCGACATTGCTGTCACACACCGGCAGCACCCGGCCGGTGATGGCCAGGATCCGGCTCATGTCGGACACCGCCTGAGAAAAGGAGCCGGTAAGATTGTTCAGCGCCAGCAAAAACAGGTTGCCGAAGCTCTGCCCCTGCAGGCTGCCGCCGTCAAAGCGGTAGTTCAGCAGCTCCCCCAGCTGGGAGCTGGTATCGGCCAGCGCCAGGATGCAGTTGCGGATGTCGCCGGGAGGCAGGATGCCGAATTCCCGCCGCAGCACGCCGCTGCCGCCGCCGTCATCGGTGACGGTGACGATGGCCGTGATGTTTTCGGTATACTCCTTCAGCCCCAGCAGCAGGGTGGAAAGCCCCGTCCCTCCGCCGATGGCCACCACACGGCGGCCGTTGGCCCGGGCCAGATGCAGCAGTGTTTCGGGTATCTCATCATAAGGGCGATCCAGGTAATTCTGTATCAGTTTGTCCATGTTCAGCCCTTCTCCGCGTCCCGGTGACGCAGGGACACATTCTGCCCCATGGCCTCCAGCTCCTGATACAGCCGTCGGCTCACCGAAACCGAGCGGTGTCGCCCGCCGGTGCAGCCCACGGCGATGACCAGCGAGGTCTTCCCCTCCGCCAGATACAGCGGCAGAGAAAAGGCAAGCAGCTCCCGCAGCCTTTGCACATAGACCTCAGCATTGGGATCGGAAAAGACATATTCCAGCACGGCATCGTCCAGACCGGTCTTGCCCCGCAGCTCAGGGACGTAATAAGGATTTTTCAGAAAACGCACATCAAACACCAGATCAGCCTCATGAGGAATTCCGTATTTGAAGCCAAAGGAGCACACGGTGATGACCATGGCATCCTGCCCGTTTTCACCGAACAGGCGGTGCAGGTGATTTTTCAGATCGGCGGCGGACAGAGCTGTAGTGTCGATGACCCATTCCGCCCGGCGGCGCATGGGCTCCATCAGCTCCCGCTCCTGAGCGATGGCCGTGGGCAGACCCAGCCCGTCCACATCCAGCGGGTGGCGGCGGCGGCTGGCCTTTTGCCGGTTGAGCAGCAGCTCGTCGGAGCAATCCAGAAACAGTATCCGACACCGATCCCCCGCCCGTGCCATATCCTCCATGGCGCGGAACAGGTAGGAATGATCCCGCCCGCCCCGGATATCCACCACGAAGGCCACCTTTTTCTCTTTTTCGGCGCTGCTGCCGAACAGCTCGGCAAACTGCGGGATCAGCTTGGCCGGCATATTGTCGATGCAGTAATAGCCGATATCCTCCAGCACATCCACCGTGACGCTCTTTCCCGCGCCGGACAGTCCGGAAATAATCAGGCAATCCATATTCTTTGCTCCTCTTTCTCCTAAAAAATGCTGCGTGCCAGCATCAGCAAAATGCTGCAATACTCCCGCAGATAGACGCTGGGGATCAGCCAGAGCTGCGGGATATGGGCGCTGACGGTCTGCACATCGTGCAAGCCCGCCTGCTCCGCCAGCCTTTCCGCCCGAAACAGATGAAAGCCCTGGCTCAGCAGGGCCACCGGGCCGGACACGCCCTCCCGCTCCATCAGCGCCGCAGAATAGGCCAGATTTTCCGCCGTGTCGGTGGCCTGCTCCTCCGGATAAAGCCTTGACGGGTCTATGCCGCGCCCGATCAGCCAGTCCGCCATGGCAGAGGCCTCGGTCACGGTCTCACCCGCGCCCTGCCCACCGGTGAGAACGGCCACCGCATTCGGGTGGGTATTCAGATATTCCAGTGCCGTCTCCAGCCGGGCGGTCAAAACAGCCGATGGCACATCGCCGTGCAGCCCCGCCCCCAGAACGATCAGCGTGGGCGCATCGGGCGACTCCGTACCGCTCTGGTGCGCCACGATCAGGCCCTCAACGATCAGAAAGGACAGAAGAAACGCGATCAGCGCTGTAAAGGTGATATTCTTTACAATTCTTGCAATTCTTCGCATCCTCTCATTCTCCATGCCGGAAAGCCAGCGGAGTGCCAGCAGCCATGCCACCAGCAGAAGCGCGGCGCCCAGGGCGCAGACCAAAAAGCCGAAGCTGGTGTAAAGATCGCCCAGCAAAAAGACCGTCACGCCTGCAAGCGCCAGCAGAGGGATCCGTTTTGGGATAGTCTTCATTATGATTTTCATCACTTCAGCAGCCGCACCTCAGGCTCCAGCCGGACGCCGAACCGCTCATAGACGTGCCGGGAGACCTGCTCCATCAGGGCCTGCATATCGGCACAGGTGGCATTTCCCCGGTTGATGACAAAGCCGGCGTGCTTTTCGCTGACCTGTGCGCCGCCCACAGAGAAGCCCTTCAGCCCGGCCTCCTCGATCAGCCTGCCGGCGAAATAGCCCTCCGGACGCTTGAAGGTGCTGCCGGCAGAGGGCCACTCCAGCGGCTGCTTTTCCCGGCGCAGCCGGGCGTATTCGGCCATTTCCGTCTCCAGCGCCGCCCGGTCACCGGGCTTCAGGCAGAAGGTGGCATCCAGACACACCCATCGGGGGTACTCCGCATAAATGCTGTGGCGATAGGCCAGCCGGTGCTCTGCAGCATCCAGTCGGTGTATTTCCGCTCCATCCGCATAGCGGGAGGAGACCAGCACGTCGGCAATCTGCCCGCCGTAGGCCCCGGCATTCATCACCACCGCGCCGCCTACCGAGCCGGGGATGCCTTGGGCAAAGGTCAGGCCGCTCAGACCGCGCCGGGCGGCCTCAGTGGCCAGGCGGCTCAGGGAGCACCCGGCAGAGACGGTGACCGTGCAGCCGTCGCTGTGCCAATTGGGCGGCTCGGCCGGCGTTCGAACCACCAGTCCGTCATACCCCTGATCGGGCACCAGCAGATTGCTTCCCCGGCCGATGACGGCATATCGCTGCCCGGCGGCCGACGCCCTGGCCAGAACGGCCACCAGCTGCGGAACGGTCTCCGGCAAAAGCAGCACACGGGCAGGGCCGCCGATGCGCAGGGTTGTATAGCCGCTCAGCGGCTCATTTTTCAGAAAGGGGATGCCCTCTCTGTGGCAAAAATCCAGAAGCTCTGTATCGGTCATGGCTTACCTCCGGGTGACAGGATACTTTGTGTGTATCATACCATATTTTCCGCCGCCGGTAAACAGAAAATGCGAAAAAAGCAGGGCGGCCGCGAGACGCCTTCCGGTCAAGGTTGCATCTTTTTCGAAAATATGGTATGCTGGGATCATTCAATTTCACAGGAGGTACAGCATATGGCTGAAGAACGGATCCCCAAACGCAGTGAGGTCAAAAAGGAAGACACCTGGGCCACGGAGGACATTTTCCCTTCCGATCAGGCATGGGAAGATGCCTATGCGCAGATGAAGGAAGTGCCGGAGCAGGTCTCCGCCCTGCGGGGAACGCTGGGGCGCGGCAGCCAGGAGCTGCTGACCTATTTTACCCGGCAGGATGAGGTCGCCTATCGTATGCGCTACCTATTCAATTACGCCTCCCGCAAGGGTGACGAGGACACCGGCAACGGCTTCTATCAGGATATGCGCAACAAGGCCATGGCGCTTGGGGTGGCACTGGACAGTGCTGCCGCCTTTGCCACGCCGGAGATTTTGGCCATCCCCGACGACACGCTGGAGTGCTTTTTCCGCGAGGAGGCCGGTCTGGAGGTCTATCGCCGTCCCATTCAGAAGATCCGCCGGATGCGGGCCCACACCCTTTCCGCTGCCGAGGAGGCGCTGCTGGCGGCTGCCGGTGAGATCGCCAACGCCCCGGAGTCGGTGGCTTCTGTCTTCCGCAACGCCGATCTCCGCTTCCCCGCCGTACAGGATGGCAATGGCAGGAGCCGTCCCCTGACGCAGGAAAGTCTGGTGGCATGGCTGCGCAGCACCGACCGTGTCCTGCGGCAAAACGCCTTTGACACCTTCTACAGCACGCTGTACGGCTTCCGCAACACCGTGGCCTCCACGCTGGATGCCCAGTTCCGCCAGCTGAAGTTCTATTCCACCGCCAGAGGCTTTGAATCCACGCTGGAGGCGGCTCTGTACCGCACCGAAGTGCCGGTCACCGTTTATCACAGCCTGATCGATGCCGTCCACGGCAACATGGACAAGCTGCACCGCTATATGACGCTGCGCAAAAAGCTGATGGGTCTGAACGAGCTGCATATGTACGATCTGTATCCTCCCATTGTGGCCGAGGCTTCTGCCGAGATCCCCTTTTCACAGGCCAAGGAGACCGTTCTGGAGGCGCTGCAGGTGCTGGGCGAGGATTACACCGCACTGCTGAAGGAGGGCTTCTCCAACCGGTGGATCGATGTTTATGAAAACGAAGGCAAGCGCGGCGGCGCCTATTCCGCCGGCGGCTTCCCCCATCCCTATGTGCTGCTGAACCACAAGAACGATCTGGGCAGTATGTTCACCCTGGCCCACGAAATGGGCCACGCGCTGCACAGCTATTATTCCTGCAAGAATCAGCCCTTCTGCACCTCCGGCTATGTGATCTTCGTAGCGGAGGTGGCCTCTACCTGTAACGAGGTGCTGCTGATGCAGCATCTGCTGGGCAAGGCCACCGACAAGGCCCAGCGGGCATATCTGGTCAATCACTTCCTGGAGAAGTTCCGCACCACCTTGTACCGGCAGACCATGTTCGCCGAATTCGAGCTGTTCATGGGCAATGCCTGCGAGGCCGGCCAGACCCTGACCGCCGATGTTCTGTGTCAGGAATATCGCCGACTGAATCAGTTGTATTACGGCCCGGACACCGTGGTGGACGAGGGTATCGCCATGGAATGGGCCCGCATCCCCCACTTTTTCTACAACTACTATGTGTTCCAGTACGCCACCGGCTTCTCCGCCGCCATCGCCATCGCCATGCGCATCCTGAAGGAGGGTGCCCCCGCCGTGGAGGATTACAAGAAGTTCCTCTCCTCCGGCGGCAGCCAGGATCCCATTTCCCTGCTGAAGATCGCCGGGGTGGATATGGCTTCTCCCAAGCCTGTGGAGCAGGCGCTGGAGCTGTTCGGACAGTTGCTGGACGAAATGGAGCAGCTGACGGACTGATACAGATCATTTCTAAAATATCAGCAAACGGCAGGCCCATCGGCCTGCCGTTTTGCGTTTGATCCGTGGAAAATATGGTTTTGTAAAGGTCAAATTACTTTCTGTTTTGCGTTTTTCTGCCAAAAACCGACAGTTTTCGGCCGGTTTTCAGGGAAAAACCGTTGTGAACATTGCGCTTATCCACATTTCCCACAGGGTTTTCCACAGAATCATTTGAAAACGCTCCGTAATATCACAGGACATCGTCCCGATCCAGAGAGCGGTACTGAATCGCCTCTGCGATGTGCGTCTCGGAGATCCGCTCCTCCCCCGCCAGATCAGCGATGGTGCGAGCAACCTTCAGGATGCGGTCGTGGGCGCGGGCCGAAAGTCCCAGCGTGTCAAAGGCGCGGGCCATCAACTCCTGAGCCTCCGGCGTCATCGGGCAGCACCGGCGCAGCATTCCCGGCTGCAGCTGGGCGTTGCAGTGGACCGGCGTTCCCGCATAACGAAGCCGTTGCCGCTCCCGGGCGTTGTTGACCCGCAGGCGGATCTCCGCCGAGCTTTCGGCCGGCACGCGCTCCCGCAGGCTCTCATAGGGGACGCTGTTCACCTGCACATGCAGGTCGATGCGATCCAGCATGGGGCCGGAGATACGCTTGCGGTAGCTGCGCACGCTTTGCTCGGTACAGGTGCACCTTCCGGAGGGGTGGCCGTAGTAGCCGCATTTGCAGGGATTCATGGCCGCAACCAGCATAAACCGGCTGGGATAGGTATAGGTGCCGTTGATGCGGGAGACCGTCACCACGCCATCCTCCAGCGGCTGGCGCAGCACCTCCACCGTCTCCCGCTTGAACTCCGGCAGCTCATCCAGAAACAGCACGCCATTGTGCGCCAAAGAGATCTCGCCAGGCTTGGTGTGGCCGGAGCCGCCGCCTGCCATACCCGCCGTGGAGACCGTGTGGTGCGGGCTGCGGAAGGGGCGGCTCAGCAGCATGGGATGGCGGCTGTCCAGCAGACCGGCCACCGAATAGATCTTGCTGGCCTCCAGCGACTCCTCCAGCGTCAGATCGGGCAGGATGGAGGGCAGGCGCTTGGCCAGCATGCTTTTGCCGCTGCCCGGCGGGCCGATCATCAGCACATGGTGGGAGCCTGCAGCCGCGATCTCCAGCGCGCGCTTCACCGGCTCCTGCCCCATCACATCGGAAAAATCCTGACAGGCGGAGCGGTCTGCCTGAAACCGATAGGCCGTCTGCGGCTCCATGGGAGTCTCGCCGGTGAGATGCCGGGTCAGTTGGGGCACGCTGTGGACGGGATAGACCGTGATTCCCTCCACCACGCTGGCCTCTGCCGCGTTTTCCGCCGGGACATACAGCGTCCTGCTGCCGCCCTCCCGGGCCGCCAGCGCCATGGGCAGGATGCCGTTGGCCGGGCGGAGCCGACCCTCCAGACTCAATTCGCCGATGAAGCAGGCATCCTCCGGCGGCTGAGGCAGCTGCCTGGAGGCGCACAGCACGCCGATGAGAATGGGCAGATCGTAAACCGGGCCCTCCTTCTTCAGCTCGCCGGGCGCCAGATTCACCGTGATGCGGCGCTGCGGGAACTCAAATCCGCAGTTTTTCACCGCGGCCCGCACCCGGTCGCGGGATTCCTTTACCGAGGAATCGGGCAGACCCACCACATCAAAGCGCGGCAGACCGCCGCTCAGGTCGCACTGACACAGCACCGTCTGCCCCTGGATCCCCACGATCCCGCAGGAATGGATATTGGCTACCATACGCGCTCCCTCCAGCCCTTTTCGGAAGATATTTAATATTTATAAAGTATAGCAAAGTTTAAACCGGTTTGCAAGATTCGGCCGGTCTGTGTGGAGAAAATTGTCTTTTCCCGAAAGATTTTGCCCTTTTAACAAAAACAATCGATTATTTTCGTGTATTTTTTCGCAGAAAGCGGTTTACAATCTCGGACTTTCCTGATAAAATAACATTGGTTCATTAGGTCGAAACCATTGCAAATATAAAAGGAGGCAATCCACCTATGGTAAGAAAAATGAAATCCATGGATGGTAACAACGCTGCGGCGCACGTTTCTTATGCGTTCACCGAAGTTGCTGCCATCTACCCCATCACTCCGTCCAGCCCCATGGCCGACTTTGTCGACCAGTGGTCTGCCAACGGCCTGAAGAACATCTTCGGCAACCAGGTCAAGGTTGTTGAGATGCAGTCCGAGGCCGGCGCCGCCGGTGCTGTCCACGGCTCTCTGGCAGCCGGTGCTTTGACCACCACCTTTACCGCATCCCAGGGCCT
>CAZDUQ010000018.1:0-15020 GCA_964508665.1 uncultured Oscillospiraceae bacterium
CCGGCGGCGATAATCTCGTTCCGCTTTTCCACAATCTCCCGGGCCATTTTCAGGTCGCTGGGCAGATTGGCCCGCACCTCGTCCAGAATGTCCAGAACCTTCTCCCGCTCCAGAACGCAGCGATCGTTGCCAAGCGGCATGGACCACGCATCCTCTACCATTTCATACAGCGTGTTGATCAGCTCATCAATGGGGGTTCCTGCCATAGATCACAACTCCTTTTTATGATTTCCGCAGCGCTGCCGCCACCATGGGCGTGACCAGCGCGGTAATATCTTGTCCTTCCCGTGCCAACCGCTTGACAGCAGTAGAGCTGATCTCCGTCAAGCTCTTGTCCGCAGGCAGCAGCACCGTATCGCACGACGGTGCGTGCTCCCGGTTGTACTCCGCCATCTCCAGCTCATAATCCGCATCCATGCCGTTCCGGATCCCCTTGACAATGGCGCAGGCGCCCATGCGGGTCACATAGGCATACAGCATTTCCTCGGAATAATCCACCGTGACCCGGGGGATCCCGGCCACGGCATTCTGCAAAAAGGATATCCGCTCCTCCGCAGTGAACCGATACTGCTTCTCCGGATTAATCATTGCCGCTACTACCACGTGGTCAAACATCTCTGCGGCCCGCCGGATGATATCCACATGTCCCAGTGTCACCGGGTCAAAGCTTCCGGGGACAACAGCCAGCTTCATTCCGCATCCTCCTTGGTGATGATTGTCACGGCGGTGTGGCCGTAGGTGTATCGCTTGACCATCCGATAGGGCGCAGGCGGCACTGCCAGCTGATCATCAACGGCACTTTCACAAATCATTATACCACCCTGCGCCAAAATGTCAATTCTGCAAATGCTGTCTATCGCGCGATTTAACAGCTCGCCGCCATAGGGCGGATCCAGAAAGATCACATGATAGCTGCCCTTGCCCTGCCGCTGCAAAAAAGCAAACGAGTCGCCCCGCACCAGGCGGCAGCGCTCTCCGAAGCCACAGCTTTTGATGTTGGCCTCAATGACCTTCTGCGCGTTTTTATCACCGTCGACGATCGTGCAGCTGGCCGCGCCCCGGGACAGAGCTTCCAACCCCAGCTGACCGCTGCCGCCGAACAGATCCAGCACCCGCCTTCCCTCCAGATCCCACTGAATGATATTGAAGACCGACTCCTTTACCCGGTCGGTCGTGGGACGGGTATGCAGCCCCGCAGGTGCCTGCAGGCGCTTGCCCCGGGCACTTCCTGTGATGATCCTCATGTCTGTTTCTCCTTAAAATGGTCATAGACTGCCTGAGCGGCTGCCTTTGGCAGAACGTCTTCCAGCTCTGCAAGATCTGCCGCAGCAATGGCGCGAACCGTGCCGAACTGCTTCAGCAGTGCCTGTTCCCGCGCGGGCCCGACACCGGGTATCCCCTCCAGCGCACTCTTTTTCATGCGCTTTCCCCGCAGTGTGCGGTGATACTCAATGGCAAAGCGGTGGGTTTCGTCCTGTATCCGACCGATCAGTGCAAACACCGCCGGTGTGGCGGCGATACCCAACTCCCGGCCGTCGGCTGTCACCAGTGCTCTGGTGCGATGGTGGTCATCCTTAACCATGCCATACAGCGGGATCTCCACGCCACGCGCCTTCAGCTGCTCCAGCGCCACGGCTGCCTGCCCCTGGCCGCCATCGATCAAAAAAATATTCGGCAGCGGCAAAAAGCCTACGTCTCCGGCCAGCGCTCGATCCAGCCGTCGACCCAGTACCTCTGCCATGGCTCCGTAGTCATCACCGCCGACAGCGGTCTTGATCCGATATTTTTTGTACGCGCTTTTCACGGGCTTTCCGTTTTGAAGCACCACCATGGACGCCACCGGATCGGAACCGGCCGTATGGGAGATATCATAAGCCTCCATCCGCACAGGCGGCTTTTCCAGCCCCAGCAGTTCCTGCAAGAGGTGCAGCGTTTTCCCCGTTCGCTGCTCCGCGTCCTCAGCCTCCGCCAGCTCCAGTGCTGCGTTGTCCAGCGCCAGCTGAACCTCCCGGCGCTTTTCGCACCGCTGCGGCAGCTGAATGCTGCATCGGCTGCCCCGCAGATCGCTCAGGAAATCCTCCATCGCCTGCTGATCCTCGATCTCATGAGACAGGCAGACCGTTTTGGGTGCCCAGCACAGCGGGCCGTAATACTGCTGTAAATAGCTCTCCAGCGCATCCGGGGCATCGCCCTCGTCCAGCCCGTCCAGCAACAGGCGGGAGCGATCCACCAGGATGCCGCCCCGATAGGACAGCCGCACGATGCAGGCCCGGCTGCCGCGCACGGCAAAGCCCACCGCGTCGGTATCCGCACCGCCGGTGACCACCGCAATGCGTGACTGCCGCAGCCGCTGCAGGGCGCGGATCCGATCCCGGCAGACTGCCGCCCGTTCAAATTGCAGCGCCTCCGCAGCCTGCTCCATCTGCGTTTGCAGCTGTTCCTCCAGCTGTGCGCTTTTGCCCTCCAGCACCTGAACGCATTGCTCAATGATCTCCCCATAAGCCTGCTCCGATAGGTTTCCCGTACAGGGGCCGCAGCATTTTTTCATTTGCAGCTGAATGCATGGGCGCTCCTTCCCGATATCCCGGGGAAAACGTCTGTTGCAGCTGGGCAGCAGAAACACCTCGCTCAACAGCCGAATGGCGGCATTTGCCGTTCCCCGCCCGCCGTAGGGGCCGAAATACCGTGCGCCGTCCCGCTCCCGTCTGCCGGCCACCGACAACCGTGGATAGGCCGTGTTGTCCACGCGGATAAAAGGATATCCCTTATCATCCTTCAGCAGGATGTTGTATTTGGGCTTGTATTTTTTGATCAGCGTGTTTTCCAGCAGAAGAGCATCCAGCTCCGAATTGGCAAAAATCGTCTCGAAATGATCGATGTTGGACACCATCCGCCGGGTCTTTACCGTATGAGAGGCCAGGTCGGCAAAATACTGGCTGACCCTGTTCCGCAACGCTTTTGCCTTCCCCACATAAATAACGGTGCCCTCCCGGTCGTGCATCAGATAAACGCCGGGTAGCTGGGGCAGCCGATGGGCTTTTTCCTTCAATTCTTCAAAGGTCACAAATGGGCCCCTCCTGTTGGTAGTAAAAATGCGCCCTTGTTCAGGGCGCATTTATGTACCGGTGTTTGCGAATTATTCGCCGAAATTGCTCTCGATCAAGGCGCACAGTGCGTTAACTGCCTCTTCCTCATCGGGACCCTCGGCAGAAATCACAATGCTGCTGCCCTTGGTGATGCCCAGAGACAGAACGCCCAGGAGACTTTTTGCGTTGACCTTGCGCTCAGCCTTCTCTACCATCATGGTGCTGCGAAATTCATTAGCTTTCTGGATAAAGAACGTGGCGGGTCTGGCATACAGTCCGACCTGATTGGTGACGGTGATTTCCTTCGAATACATAAAAGCATCCTCGCTTCCCATAATTCATGATACTTTAATAATAACAGAGTCTTGACAAAATGGCAACGATTATTTTTTGTGAAACTGCACAAAAGAGACGCAAAACATGGGGGTTTCATGATAAAAACATAAAAGAACGGCCTATTTTTTCAGCGTAGCGATGGTTACGCCGTCCTCGCCCTCTCCATAGACGCCCAGACGGAAGCTTTGGATCTGCGGACTGCGCTTCAGGCTGGCCTGCACCCGCTGGCGAAGAACGCCGGTGCCCTTGCCGTGGATGATGCGCACGGTCTCCAGATGCAGCCGCATGGCAGAATCGATAAACCGCTCCAGCTCCATCACAGCCTCATCCCCATTTTGCCCGCGGAGATCCAGCTCCATGGAGGGATTTGCCGGTGCTTCCAGCCGGACGCTGCCGGAGGACTTTTTCTTCTCGGGCTTCTTTTGCACAAAGTCCTCCACAAGCTGCAAGTCAGAGGGCTGCACCTGAATTTTCAGGATACCGGCCTGCACCTTGACTTTTTCTCCCGGCTTGGGGGTCTCCAGCACGGTACCCATGGTGCGGGTGGCAACAATCTCCACGCTGTCGCCAGCCTTGAGCGCACGGGGCAGCGGCATGGCCTTTCGCTCGGCGCGCTGGGCGGCATTTTTCTTTTCCGCCTCGGAAAGCGTTCCCCGGAAGATGGCGCGGGCGGCAGCAAGATTGGCATCCTTGCCGTCGGCGGCCTCCTGCTTCAGGCGGCGCGCCTCCTCCAGCACCATATCGCTGGCGGCGCGGGCATTGTCGATGATCTCCTTTGCTTTCAGCTTGGCATCCAGCACCAGTTTCTCCCGCTCGCTTTCCAGAGTCGAAAGTCGTTCCTGGGCCTTTTTGTTGGCCGCCTCTGCGTCCCGCTTCTGCTGTTCAGCCTGAGCGATCCTGCCCTCCAGCGCCTGACGCTTTTCCTCCAGCCGCGAGATCACATCCTCAAAGCGCTTATCCTCGGTGGCGATCAGGCCGGAGGCCGCTTCAATAATATCAGAGCTCAACCCCAGCCGCTGGGAGATGGCAAAAGCATTGGAGCGGCCCGGAACACCGAAGATCAGCCGATAGGTTGGCCGCAGCGTCTGCACGTTGAACTCGCAGGAGGCATTTTCCACCCCGGGCGTTTCCAGCGCGAACAGCTTGAGCTCGGCGTAGTGGGTGGTAGCCGCCACCGTGCAGCCCCGCTCCCGCAGTCTCTGAATGATGGCTCTGGCCAGCGCCGCGCCCTCCACCGGATCGGTGCCGGCACCCAGCTCGTCCAGCAGTACCAGCGTGCGCTCCCCTGCTACGGCCAGAATATCTACGATGGTGCGCATATGACTGGAAAAGGTGGAAAGCGACTGCTCGATGCTCTGTTCGTCGCCGATATCGGCCAGAATATGATCAAAAATGACCACCTTGCTGCCATCGGCGGCAGGGATCTGTAGCCCGCATTGCGCCATGGCGGTAAGCAGGCCCAGCGTCTTGATGCCCACCGTCTTGCCTCCGGTGTTGGGTCCGGTAATGATGACCGTATCCACCCCGCCGCCGATGGTAAAGGTCACCGGTACGGCGGTGTCCCGGTTAAGCAGCGGATGGCGGGCCCGGAGGATCTCCGTCCGGCCCTTTTCCAGCAGCGTCGGGCGCATTCCTCGCATTTTATACCCCAGCTTGCCCCGGGCAAAGATGAAATCCAGCCGGCAAAGGGTGTCATAATCCCGGCGGATGGAACCGGCAAACTGGGCCGTCTCGGCCGAAAGCTCCGCCAGGATGCGCTCGATCTCCGCCTTTTCCTTGCCCATCAGGATGCGGATGTTGTTATTCAGCTCCACCACAGCAGCAGGCTCGATGAACAAAGTGGCACCACTGGAGCTGGTATCATGTACCATGCCGGGAAAGGTGCTGCGATATTCCGCCTTGACCGGAACGACGAATCGTCCGTTGCGCTGGGTGACGATGTTGTCCTGCAGCGCCTTGGAATTGCCGGAGGTGATTTTGCTCAGCACATCCCGTATCTTGGCGGAGGCAGTGCGGATCTGCCGCCGCAGCTGATACAGCTCGGAGCTGGCGTGATCGGAGATCTCCTCCTCGGAGACGATCACCGTCTCAATGCGCTCCTCCAGATATTTGTTGCCGGTGAGCATGGAGAAATACCCGTCCAGCGAGGTCTGGGTATCCCGCCGCTCCTCCCGATAAGACCGGGTCAGCCGGGCGGCGCACAGCAGCGCGCCTACCGCCAGCAGCTCTATCGGATTGAGAAAGCCGCCCTTCTCCGCCCGTTCCAGAGAGGCGGAGATATCCTTCACACCGGAAAATGCCGGGCTGCCCTGCAAGCCGATCAGACGGGAGGCGTCCTCGGTCTCCTCCTGCAGCTTCTCACACTGAGACAGCGCAGTCTCCGGCCGCAGAGACAGACAGAGCTCCTTCGCCGGCTGTGTTGCCGCCTCGGCCGCCAGCAGCTCCAGAATCTTGGGCAGCGCAATGGTAGCCAGAGACTTTTCCTGTAAATTCATAGTGGTTCACCTACGCTTTTGTAAAAATCCAATGTGCGGAAGCTCCGCTCCATGCAGGTCAGCAGATACCCTTCCGCAAGCTTCCCCAGCCGCCGAAGATCGTCCTCCGGCAGCTGAAAGGAAAACAGCTTTTTCAGATCACAATTCAAAATGTATCGGGCAGCCTCCAGCACGCCGACGGTCACCGGCTGCTGCCGCCCTATGCTTCCCGGACGAACGCAATCCCGACAGCACACCGTCCCTCCCTCCAGCTGGATCACCGGCATGACCGGATACGGGCTTCCGCAGACGGCGCAGGCCGACCATGCGGGCCCGTAGCCGGACAGCACCATATAGCGCAGCTCGAAGGCTGCCTTGATGACCTCTGGCGGGCACAGCCCCTCTGACAGCGCATACAGGCTGTTGAGGGCCAGACGCAAAAGCTCCGGCTCCGAGGGCGCGTCCTCGGCCTCGGTGGCAAGCACCTCCGCCAGATAGGAGGCCAGCGCCAGTCGGCTCAGATCGGTCTGGAGGCCCGGAAACTGGCTCAACACCTCCGCCTCCTGCATCGTGACCCTGCCCTGTCGCTCATACAGCGTCATCTGAGAGAAGGTGAAAAGCTGGGCAGCCGCTTTCAGCCGGCTACCCTTTCGCCGCACGCCCCGGGCCTTTATCGTCAGACAGCCGCGGGTATCTGTCAGGACTGTCAGGATCTGATCCGATTCTTTATAATCCACGCTGCGGATGGTCAGTCCGCGCACCGTTTGGTACATCCTGTTCTCCTCGTCTGCATCGCGCGTAATAGCAATAGGCCTGGGGCAGGCCGGTCTTTTCAAACAGCTCCCATCGGGGATCCTTCATCTCCACTCACCTCGGTGTTAGCTTGGACGGGCATTTGCAAATTAGCCCCGGAAAAATCAGCCGTCCTCCGAATAGCCGAAGTTACGAATCTGGGCGGGATTGTTACGCCAGTCCTCCTTGATCTTGACCCAAAGCTGCAAAAACACCTTGCTGTCCAGCAGCGCCTCGATCTCCGGCCGGGCGGAGGCGCCCACCTTTTTCAGCATGGCACCGTTTTTGCCGATGATGATGCCCTTGTGGGTCTTGCGTTCGCAGTAAATAACGGCAGAAATATGCTCCACGCCGTTTTCTTCCTTCATCTGTTCGATCTCCACCGCCACGCCGTGAGGGACCTCCTTGTCCAGGTTCAGCAGCAGCTTTTCCCGAATGATCTCGGCGATGAGCTGGCGCTCCGGCTGGTCGGAGATCATATCATCCGGGAACAGCTGGGGAGATTCGAAGCACAGGGACTGCAGCTCCTGCAAAAGGATGTCCAACCCGTCTCCGGTCTTAGCGCTGACGGGCACCACCGCAGTGAAGTCGTGGGCTTGTGTATAAGTGGCGATGACCGCCAGCAGGGTCTCCTTTTCCACGGTATCGATCTTGTTGATGACCAGCACAGCCGGCAGATCGTATTCCTTGATCTTGTCCAGAAGCAGCTGCTCCGGGATCCCGATGCGGGCTACCGGCTCCACCAGCAGCAGAACGGTATCCACATCGGTGACGGTATCGGTGATGACCTTCACCATATAGTCCCCCAGCCGGGTCTTGGGCTTGTGCAGGCCGGGGGTGTCCAAAAAGATCAGCTGGCAGTCGTCCCTGTTCAGTACGCCGGTGATGCGGGTGCGGGTGGTCTGAGGCTTGTCGGAAACGATAGCCACCTTGCTGCCGCAAAGGGCGTTGGTCAGGGTGGATTTTCCCGCATTGGGGCGGCCTACCACCGAAAAAATACCGGTTTTTGTGATCATTTTCTGTACTTCCTTTCATCGCAGGCGGTAGGAATGCCTCCCCTGCCGTTTTATTGATCCTCGCTGCGGCTCAGGCCCAAAACAGACAGGATCGCTTCCTCCTGCTGCCGCATGGCGGCCTTTTCGGGCCCCTCATCCACATGGTCATAGCCCAGCAGATGCAGCATACTGTGCACCGTCAGATAGGCACATTCCCGTGCCAGACCGTGTCCGTATTCCTTCGCCTGTTCCCGCGCCCGCCGGGTGGAGATGATCATGTCCCCCAGCGGTACGCTGCGGCTGACGGGGTCCATCAGCTCGCCCATATCCTCTCCCGGAACGCCGCGGTAAAAGTCATTCAGCGGAAAAGACAGCACATCGGTGGCACTGTCGATCTGCCGGAACCGTCGATTGTACTCCCGGATGCCGGCATCATCGGTAATGGTAACGGTCACCTGACCATCAAAGGGATAGTCAAACCGGGCGTAAGCCGCCTTGGCCGCCAGCCGGATCAGCTTTGCCGTGCCATCCCCGGTCATGCCCTGCAATTCAACTTTTAGCTTTGCCATATTTCTTTCCCTTCTCCTTATTGTCCTGCTTTCGGTCATACTCCTCATAGGCCTTGATGATGCGGCTGACCAGCTCATGACGCACCACATCCTTATGATCCAGTGTGCAAACGCTGATGTCCTCGATATTTTTGATGATCTGGACGGCCTCCCTCAGGCCGCTGCGCTTGCCGTCCGGCAGATCCACCTGGGTGATGTCGCCGGTGATCACCGCACGGGAGCCGAAGCCGATGCGGGTCAGGAACATCTTCATCTGCTCAGGCGTGGTGTTTTGCGCCTCATCCAGGATGATGAAGGCATCGTCCAGCGTCCGTCCGCGCATATAGGCCAGCGGGGCCACCTCAATGTTGCCCCGTTCCAGATAGCGCTGATAGGCTTCCGGTCCCAGCATATCGATCAGCGCATCGTACAGCGGCCGCAGATAGGGATCCACCTTGTTCTGCAGATCGCCGGGAAGGAAGCCCAGCTTTTCGCCGGCCTCCACCGCAGGACGGGTAAGGATGATGCGGTTGATGGTCTTTTCCCGGAAGGCAGCCACCGCGCAGGCCACCGCAAGATAGGTCTTACCCGTGCCCGCCGGGCCAATGCCCAGCGTGACGATACTGCTGTGGATGGCGTCCACATACCGCTGCTGGCCAACCGTCTTGGCCTTGACCGGGCGGCCCTTGGTGGTGACGCAGATCACGTCCTTGCCCATCTGGGCGATCTTGTCTTCCTGCCCATCCCGCACAAGGGAGATGACATAATTTACCGTCTGCTGATTGATCTGTTCGCCTCGCACCGCCAGCTGAAGCAGCGACTGCACCGCCGCCTTACAGTGCAGGACACCCTCTCCGTCGCCGCAAATTTTCAGTTCGGTGTCCCGGCAGACGATGGTAACGCCGTACTCCCGCTCCAGAAGCTTGCTGTTTTCATCAAATGAGCCAAACAGATTGATAAGATGCTCGACCCGATCCACTTGGATGATCTGTTCCGTCATAATGCTTTTTGTCTCCTATCCGATGGGGACTGCCTGCCCGGTGGTCTCGATCAGTTCCACATCCAGTATGCCCAGCCAGGCGCCCTGCTCACTGATCTCCAGTGAAAAATCGGCGCGGATCAGCTGCGCGTCAGGCTTTTCCCGTTGCAGTCGCTCCAGCATCCGCTCCTTCAACAGGGCTTCCAGCTTTTCCCGGTCGATCTGCGCTTGCTCCGCCCGGCAGACCACGGTTTTTTCGATGCTCCAACCCAGCAGCAAACGGAAATCCTCCCGCAGCGACAGGGTGTACCGCTTTATTTGCTTATCATACCACGAAACGCCGTCTTTTTCAATGACCCGCAGCGGAAATCTTCGCGCTCCCGCCAGCAGTGACAGCTCCACGCTGCCTGTCTCCTGCGGCAGCGGCAGATACAGCTCCGCCGGTACCACTGTGCGGTAGGTATGCCAGGTGCGAATGTCCGCCTCGGCTTGGGCGTGCAAAAGCGTCACCTGTGTTTCGTCATTCTGGTTGACCAGATATCCGGTGGCCAGGCGCTCGCCCGCCAGAACGGTGTCCCCCGGCTGCACCAGTGCCGTCCCCGTCCGCACCCGGATCGCCTCCACCACGCCAGTCAGCTGGGAGACCACATCGCAGGGGCCGCTCTCCTCCTCTGCACCCTTCGATATCTGCCGTTCCCACACGCGCAGAACGGCATGTGTTCCCTGAAAATTTAGTGTAAAGTAGGACAGCTTGTCGGTTTTTGACATAACGCGGTTTCGCATCTCTCGCAGGCGGAAGTTCGACCGCCGCGCCCCCACCACGAGTCCCTCCGGGCGAAACAACTCCAGTACCTCTTCTTCAGAGAGCGTCCGGCAGCCCTGCACCTCAATGGTCCAGACAAGCCCGGACAGCAGCCAAACCGTCACCGCGCAAAGCAGCAGCCCCAGCCACAATGCCCCGCGGCGGGTCATCCGCTGTATGGAAAAGGGCGCGCCGCGCTTGCGCAGCAGACGGATGCGACAGCCGGTATTGCGGGCATAAGGCCACAGCGCGAAATAGCCGTCCGTGGAAATCCAGGCGGTAAAATGGACGGCATCCAGACATTTCACCTGCCAGAACACCACGCCGTGGAGTGCACAGATGTTGAGAAATCGCTCGATGGACGCCCCGGTGATATCCACCTGCACACTGCCCCGCAGAAGGTTATACAGCCGCTTCAGCATGATGCCTCCTGCCAGTGGTAGCAGACGCCGGTGATCCTGCCGTTGATGTGAATGCTTTCGCCGTCCATAGCTGCGAGCCGCAGCCGTTCCCCCTGTACCTCGATGGAATAGCTCCGGGCTGCGATGCAGATCCGCGCCTCACCGTATTCCAGGATGCCCCGGTGCCGCTCCACCATCAGGCTGCGGTCACCGTCCAGCGTCAGCATGGGTTCTCCCTGCAAAAAGCCCTCCGGCATATCCATCTGCTCCGCCGCCAGACGAAGCTGTTGCCGCAGACTCACCCTCGGTTTTGTTTTCAAGCATGTCATCCCCCTTTTGAGAATAGCTATGTACCAAAAGGAGGCGACATGCCTGTGACCCGTCGAAACGCCCTCGCCGTGGATGCGATTTTACTGTTGTTTCTGCTGCTTTGTGCCGTGGGGCTGCTGCTATGGAGCCAGCCGGTTTCCGCCGCTGTGCATCAGTCGGTAACGGTCTGTACCCGGGTGCTGCTGCCGGCGCTGTTCCCCTTTCTGGTGCTTTCCAATCTGCTGATCGGCTCCGGCGCGTTGCAGCGGTTCTCCGTCCGGCTGGAGCCGTTGACACGCACGCTGTTCGACCTGCCCGGCTGCTTTTCCGCGCCGATCCTTTTGGGCGCGGTGGGCGGCTATCCGGTGGGTGCAAAAACGGTCGTGGCATTGTACCGTGCCGGGGGCTGCACCCGGGAGGACGCCCTGCAGGCGCTGACCTTTTGCAACAATGGCGGTCCCGCCTTTTTCATCGGCGCGCTGGGTGCGGGACTGTTGCATGACACGGCTCTCGGAGTGCGCCTCTATCTGATCCATCTGCTGGCCGCGCTGCTGATTGGGATGCTTTATCCGCGAAATAAACGTACTGTAAAGCAGATTGACTGTACAGTTGATTCAGGCGGCAATCCCAAGCCTCTCTCATTGTTTCTCGGCGCGGTCACCGACGGCTTCGGTGCATTTCTTAATCTCTGCGCCTTCGTGCTGCTGTTTTCGGTGCTGATCTGTCTGCTGCGGCAGCTGCCGGGCTTTTCCTTCCTGCCGCAGGGCTTGCAGGGGCTGCTGTGCGGCCTGCTGGAGCTGACCTCCGGTGCCGGGCTGCTGTGCGCGGCATCGCTTCCCGAGAGCATTTTGTGTGCGGCGCTGTCCTTTCTCAGCGGATGGGGCGGCCTTTCGGTGCAGCTGCAATCCCTCAGTCTGTTGGGGGAGGCAGGGCTTTCCGGCCGCCGCTGTCTGTGGTGCAAGCTGTTGCAGGGCGTTCTGGCCGCCGGATTAAGTGTGCTGCTGTGTTGATTTTCCTCTTGTCAGACCGGGAATTTGGCGCTATAATACAGGAGAAGGAGCGTGACAGCCGTGTTGTTTGACAAAGACCATCCCAAGATCTGCGCCTTTTGCTTCTACGGTCAGGACTACGGTCAGGATGCCGTTTTGTGCAGCAAAAAAGGCCCTATGGGCCTGGAGGATCATTGTTCCCGCTTTGTCTACGATCCCCTGCGCAGAAAGCCTGCCTCCGGCGCAGTGCTCCGTCCGGTTCGGGATGAGGACGCCTTCAAGCTGTAATACATAGCAACAACATCATACATCAAAAATCGGCTTGCCAAGTGGCAAGCCGATTTGCTTTACAGAGCCTTCCTTTTCCGTATTTCCCGCACGAGTGCAACGCCAAACACAGCCGTCAGCGCCACCTGTCCCCAGGTTCTGATCAGGCTCAGCAGTCCATAGATCACGCTTAAAACACCGATGCTCCATCCCGTTGTATCGAACAGCTGTAGCGGCCACGGAAGCAGGAACAGCACCAGCAAAACAGCGGAAAGAATCAGCTGCCGCTTCCCCCTCTGTGCTTCTTTCCCCGGCATTTTACCGAAAATGGCGATAGTGAACCCCTCGATGCCAAGCAATGCGATCCAAAGCGTTCCAATCAGCATTCCGGCAATATTTCCCCGGAAAATGCTCCGCAGCCCGCCAAACATCCCGTTGATCCCGATGCCGCTCATCAGACGGAGAAACAGATCCGCCATTCCCACCACCGCCCAGGCGCACCACAGTCCGCAGTGCCGACGGCAGATCATGCAGATGGCGCCGCAAACAGCCAGCGGCAGGGCACACAGCAGCCCCGCTGACAGACTTCCCGCGATGGTCAGCAGCAAAGCCGCCAGAACCGCCAGTCCCAGCAGCACCAGGCCCACGTTTTTTCGCAGCGGCCGCCTGCACCCAGACGGTTCCGCACAGACCGCACCGACCGGCTCAGATGTTTTTTCGCGCTCCCCTTCCGGTTCATCCACCCCGGACACCAGCGCATCCAGCGTGACGCCGAAAAGCGTACTCATCCGGATCAGCTTTTCCAGCTCCGGCACTGCGGCACCGGTTTCCCACTTGGACACCGACTGCCGGGATACCTCCAGCTTCTCGGCCAGCTCTGTCTGAGACAAGCCCCGTTCCGTTCGAAGTCGATAAATGTTTTCTTCCAGCTTCATGATCGCTTCTCCTTTGTCTGTTTTGCAGGAAAAGCATAGCATAAAAGTCTCTAAAAGTCCACCAAGCCCGCTTGGAACCTTGTCAACCAGCGGTTGCCGCCCTCAGCAGCTGCGGAAAATTCGCAAGAACCAGCGTACATCACCGCTTGTGATGCCGCCCAGCAGCCGCAGCAGTACATAATACAGCACGCCCCCCAGTGCCGCAGCCGCCAGCGGCTGCTCTGCACAAAATACCGGAAGCAGCAGACGGGGCAAAAGCAATCCGACCAGGATCGCCAGCAGCGGTGCAAGAACGCTGTGATAAAACGGCAGGGTCAGATCCGCATGCCGATGCAGCTGTCGGAAGCTCAGGCAGAAATTCAGCACCTCGCTGACATAGATGGTCAACAGATAGCCGGACATCCCCACCCGGGGAATGAGCTGCCAGACCAGCAGCAGGCTGACGGCAGCGTCCAGAATGTTGATGCGCATGCTGGCCGTTTGCAGTCCCAGGCCCTTGAGCATACCGTCCACCGCCGTGTCCAGATACATCAGCGGCACCAGTGGTGCCAGCAAACATATATAGCGCTCTGCCTCCCGGGAGTGATACAGCATCTGTCCCAGCGCTCCGCCGTAAAGCAGCAGCATCCCGGCAGCAAACAGCGAAAACAGCAGTGTCAGACGCAGCACCCGCTGCATGACCGACTGAAGCTGCTTTTGTCGTCCCAATGCGCGCCTCTCCGCGATCTCGGGTACCAGCAGACCCGAGACCGTCCCCAGCAGCACCGACGGAAAGCTCAGCAACGGCAGCACCATCCCCTGCACCACACCATAAGCTGCCAATGCCTGTTCCGCCGCCAGACCGCACCGGCGCAGCCCCTTGGGGATCAGCAAATGCTTGGCGCTCACCAGACCGGAACGCACCCAGGAGCCTACGGCATCCGGTACGGCGATGCTCAGCAGTTCCCGAAGCAGGCACAGCGGTGCCCGCGCGTGCCCCTCCCGCTGTCCGCGATACAGCAGCCAGGCCACCGATGCAGAGAACAGGTCGGAAAAGCAGCTGCAACAGACCAGAAGCAGGCAGGCGCGCTGCGGCGTTTCCGGCCTGGCCAGCCACAGTGCACTGAAGGTCATTGCCATATGAAAGCTGAATTCCAGCGTCTGATTGGCCGCTACCCGTCCCGCCTGCCGCTTTGCCGTAAAGAAGCCGTTCAGACAGGAGCTCAGTGACAGGCAGGGCAGGCTGAAGGCCAGTACTCGCAGGCAGGAAGCCAGCTCCGGAGTGTCCAGCCACAGTGCTGCTACCGGCCCGCTGACGGCATAAAGCAAGCCCCCGGCGGCCATACCCAGCGTTATGGCATAGCACAGGCACAGCCGCATACTGCTGTCCGGACTGGTGTGCTGCCGCGCGGCGGCCTCCAGCACCAGCCGAGTGGTGGACAGCTTCACGCCGGAGATGGCCAGCGCGGTGGCCAGCCCATAAACCGACATGAGCAGCTCGAACAGGCCGATGCCCTCGGCACCGATCTGCTGGGTCAGGTAGACCTGAAAGCTCATGGCCAGCAATCGCATCAACACCGAGGTTGCGGTCAATAATATCGTATTCCACAAAAAGCGTCTTGCATTTCTCATGGAAAATTGTATGATTTTTTCCTGGAAAATATGAAAAAGGGCTTGCTTTTTTCAAAATGCTGTGGTAGAATAACATTCGTTGACCGGGTGTAGCGCAGCTGGTAGCGCGCTTGACTGGGGGTCAAGAGGCCGTGAGTTCAAGTCTCGCCACTCGGACCAGCGCGGGAGCCCTTGAGATTGCTGATAAATCAAGCAATTTCAAGGGCTCCCGCTGTTTTTGCGCATCCTTGATACCTGCGCCGAGATGCGCCGAAATGCGCCGAAAATCCTGTCAAAATCCTGTCACCAAAAAGGAGGGCTCGCGCCCTCCTTTTTTATTTTTTGACAACGGCCTCGTAATACGCCGACAGCTTATCCGGTACGGCGTCCTCATCGTGCAGCCAAAACGCCCGGACAAAGTCGGTGTAAAAATCCAGATTGTTGACATTAAATTTTTTGCCAGCGGCTCAGGCGCACAGCTCCAGAATGATCTGGGTGAACATCTTCACGCTGAGCA
>CAZDUQ010000019.1:0-14681 GCA_964508665.1 uncultured Oscillospiraceae bacterium
CATGGGGCTGTTTTTGCCCCGCAACAGCGGCGATCAGGCCGGGCTGCCCGGGGCGTTGACGGTGGAAGGCATCGACGTGGCTCAAAAGCAGGCGCTGCTCTCTGCCCAGCTGCCGGGGGTGATGGCTGAGTTGCCGGGACACCAGACCATCTACATCGGGACGTACAACGGCGAGGGCTATGTGATCCACGCCACCCACGGCGTCTATGACCGTGCGGGAGACTTTTACAACGCCAACTCGGTGATCGTTTCCTCTGTGCAGGCGTACCGCTCCAACGGACAGACGCTGCTGGAGAATTTCCGCAGCTTTTCCGTGCCTCAGGCAAACACGCCGTAAAAAGCCGAAAAAAACTTGATTTTTCCCGTTTCCTCCGTTGACAACCGGGGCGAGGAAAACTATAATATTAAAAGGTATACTTTGTAGAAGTGGCATTTGTCGGAGGGAGGCTCTCCAGTTGAAGCGCAGGAAAAAACGGGTCGGCTTGGTAGCAAAGGCGTTGATTGCGGCCTTTGCCGTTTATGCTGCCTGTACGCTGGTCAGTCTCCAGCTGCGCATCAACGCGGCAGCCGCCGAGCAGGAGATCCTGCAGGAGGAGTTGGACAACCAGCGCCTGGTGTGCGCTGAGCTGACCGATGCCATCAACGGTACCGATCAGGAGGAGTATATCGCACAGATCGCGCGGGACAGCCTGGGCTACATCTACCCCGGCGAGCAGGTCTATGTGGATATCTCCAGTAAATAAACAGGAGGACTTGCCGGAAATATGGAGTTGGAAATCGGCAGCATTTACGAAGGAAAAGTCACCGGTATCACCAAATTTGGCGCGTTTGTGCTCTTGCCCGGTGGGAAGAGCGGCATGGTTCACATCTCGGAGGTGGCCAACACCTTTGTGGACGACATCAACAAGTTCCTGAAGGAGGGGCAGGCGGTCACCGTCAAGCTGATCGCCGTTGATCTGCAGGGGCGGATCAATCTGTCCATCAAAAAGGCTCTGCCGCCGCCCCCTGCGTCCGGCCTCAGACCTCCCCGGCCGGTCGGCAATCGCCCTGCGCCCCGGCCGCAGCAGGCGGCCCCCGTGCAGCGGGAGAAAACTCCGCCGTCCGCTTTTCTCGGGCCGGATCAGAGCACACTGCCCAAGGGCGACGATGCCTTTGAGAGCAAGCTGAAGGCCTTTATGCAGAGCAGCGAGAGTCGAATCTCTGATCTGAAATTCCGCAACGACCGCTCCGGCGGCGGGAGAAGACGCAAATAGACCAAGGCAGCATGGCTGGAGCCATGCTGCTTTTGTTTTTCCGGCGGGGTTGACAAACCGGCGGGGATGGCATAAAATTCAGGCAGACGAGACTGGGAGAAAAGGCGGAAAAGCAGCATGGCGAAAAAAGGACTGACGCGGGAACTGATCGTGGAAACGGCGGTGCGGCTGGTAGAGCAGACCGGGCGCCGGGGCATCTCTGTGCGGGAGCTGGCCGAGGCGCTGGATGTCAAGCCGGCATCACTTTACAACCACATCGCGGGGATGGACGATGTGATGAGTCAGGTGGGCCTGTGGGCCGTGGAACGCCGGACGGAGGCCCAACTGGCAGCCATTCAGGGCAAAACGCGGCTGGATGCGCTGCTGGCTCTGGCCGACACCTACCGCGCCTTTGCCATGGAGCATCGGGAGCTGGATCGGATCATCATGGGTCTTCAGCGCAATTACAGTCCGGTGCTGCCCCAGGCCAACCAGGAGATCCTGCTGCCCATCCGACAGGTACTGGAAGACTATGAGCTGTCGGAGGAGCAGCGGCTGCACTGGTGCCGGGCGCTGCGGGCGGTGATGCACGGCTTCTGCTTCCACGAGCACATCGGCATCTTCACTGACGAAGAACTGCCGGTACAGGACAGCTACCATCTGGCCATCCAGGCGATCCATCAGGGCCTGCTGCAGGAGGAGCAGCAGACCGCCCGGCGCTAAAGGCTTCACGCGTATAAAAAAGATACCCGGAGAGTTGAATCTCCGGGTTTTTTGTATGCTGTAACGGAGCCGCAACGAACCTTACTGGCCCATCAGCTCCAGTGCGGCCCTGGCGGCGGCCTGTTCGGCCAGCTTTTTGCTGTGGCCCACACCTTCTGCCAGCACGTTGGAATTGATCAGCACCTCCATGACGAAGCGCTTGTTGTGATCCGGGCCGGATTCGCTTTTCAGGCGGTAGGACAGGATCTCCTCGTGGTTCTTCTGGACGATCTCCTGCAGGGTAGTCTTGTAGTCCATGACCCGGTGGTTTTTCACCACCTCCTCGGCCTTTTCCCGGATGAAATCCAGGATAAAGCCCCGTGCTGCCTCCATGCCGCCATCCAGATAGATGGCAGCCAGAACGGCCTCCACCGCATCTGCCAGAACAGAAGGCCGACTGCTGCCGCCGCCGGCCCGCTCTCCCCTGCCCAGCAGCAGGCGCTGCCCCAGGTCGATCTGACAGGCAAAGGCGTACAGGCTGCCCTCGCATACGATGGCGGCCCGCAGCTTGGTCAGCTCACCCTCCGGCAGGGCGCGGTACTCCGAATAGATGTACTGGGCGCAGATCAGGCCCAGGACACTGTCCCCCAGAAATTCCAGCCGCTCGTTGCTGCGGATGCCCTTCTCCCGGTTCTCATTGGCATAAGAGCTATGGGTCAGGGCATTTTGCAGCAGGGCCGGATTTTGAAAGGTATAGTCATAGTGCGGGAAATCAGACATAATTCTCACTCCAAAAGCAAAGGAAGCCCCGCCGTCGGTCAGCAGGGCATCCCGTTTTGATCTCAGATGCGGTCGGAAATATAGGTCACCACATCGCCCACGGTCTTGATGCCCTCCAGGGCAGACTCGTCAGCCTCTTCCAGACCGAACTCCTCCTCCACGCTCATCATCAGATCCATGATGTCGATGGAGTCGGCGTTCAGATCCTCCACAAAGCAGGTGTCCGGCGTAATCTCGTCAATCTCGACGCTGAAATGCTCTGCGATCAGCTTGCTCAGTTTCTCAAAAACCATTGTTTGTTCCTCCGATTGATAATAAATCATTACTTTCGTTGCGATTATATCAGAGGGCTTTGTGGTTGTAAAGGCGTTTCTGTAAATTTTTTATGGATTTTCCTGTTTAACCTGCATGGCGTCCATATTCTGCTCCACCAGACCAATGAAGCCGCTTTGGGCAAACAGGATGGCCTGCTCCACCGCCGAGCAGAAGGCCCGGGCATCAGAGGAGCCGTGGGCCTTGATTACCGGCTTGGCGATGCCCAGCAGAGGCGCGCCGCCCACTGACTTGTAATCCAGCTTGCCCTTCAGCCTGGTCAAGCCGGGCTTGAGCACCAGCGCCGCCAGCTTGGAGGGCAGGTTGGCATACAGGAGCTCCTTCAGCTCCTTCATCAGGAAGCCCGCCGTGCCCTCGATGGTCTTCATCAGCACATTGCCGGTAAAGCCATCGCACACCAGCACATCGGCCTCCCCTGCCAGCACGTTGCGTCCTTCCATATTGCCGATGAAATTCAGACGACCGGCCTCGTGAGCCTGCTTCAGCAGGGCGTAGGTCTCGTGCCGGAGGGGGTCGCCCTTGCCCTCCTCGGTGCCGTTGTTGATGAGGGCCACCCGGGGCTGCCGGATGCCGCATTGGGTCTGCATATACAGGCTGCCCAGAAAGGCGAATTGCAGCAGATATTCGGGGGTACACTCGGCGTTGGCACCGCTGTCCATCAGCAGGGCAAAGCCGCCGTTTTTCTGGGGCACGGGCGCGCCCAGCGCCGCCCGGCGAATGCCCCGGATGCGCTTGTTCAGCAGTGTGGCACCGGTGAGCAGCGCACCGGTGGAACCGGCGGACAGCACCACATCTCCTTCCCCGCTGTTCAGCAGGTTGAGGGCCACCGTCATGCTGGAATCCTTCTTCTGGCGGAAGGCGGTGGAATATTTGTCCTCCATGGTGATGATCTCGCTGGCATGGTGGATGGTGATCTGATCCGGGCAGCGACCGGCCAGGATGGGCTCCAGCACCTCCCGCTGCCCCACCAGAATGATCTGACAGCCGTATTTTTCGGCTGCCTGCACCGCGCCCTCCACGGGCGCCTGCGGGGCGTGATCGCCGCCCATGGCGTCAAGGATGCTCTTCATTCCCGGATGTCCTCCTCCAGCTGTCCCCGCAGCTCCTCCAGCATGGCCAGTGCGCGCTGCGAGGTGGCGGTATAGCGCTCCTGCTTGTTACGGATGCGGGTGTCCAGCGATTTGATAATGCCAAAGTTGATGTTCATGGGGTCAAAGCGCAGGGCAGGATCCTGACTGATGTGCAGGCTCAGCGCCCCCAGTGCCGTCTCCTGTGGGAAGGAGATAGGCACCTTCCCCAACAGCTGCCGGGCCATGTTCACCCCGCAGCACAGGCCGGAGGCCGTGCTCTCGATATACCCCTCCACGCCGGTGATCTGACCGGCGAAGAACAGCTCCTCTCTGCCGATGACCCGATAGTGCCGATCCAGTCGGCCGGGAGAGCGGATGAAGCTGTTGCGGTGCATGGTGCCGTAGCGGTAATATTCGGCATTTTTCAGGGCGGGGATCATGCCGAAGACCCGCTTCTGCTCGGGATGCATCAGGTGGGTCTGGAAGCCCACGATGTTATAGGCCGTGCCCTCGGCATTGTCGGCACGCAGCTGCACCACCGCATAGGGCCGGGCCCCGGTGCGGGGATCGGTAAGGCCCACCGGCTTCATGGGGCCGTAGCGCAGGGTGTCCTCCCCCCGGCGGGCCATGACCTCCACCGGCATGCAGCCCTCGAACACCGCCTTGTCCTCAAAGCCGTGGACGGGAGCCTCCCTTGCGGTCTTCAGTGCCTCCACAAAGGCCAGATACTGCTCCCTGTCCATGGGGCAGTTGATGTAATCCGCCGTGCCCTTGCCGTAGCGGGAGGCAAAATAGGCGTTCTCCATGTCAATGCTGGCAAAGCTGACGATGGGGGCGGCAGCGTCGTAAAAATGCATGGGCTCGCCGCCGAACAGCCCGTCGATCTTTTCGGCCAGCGCCCCTTCGGTCAGCGGGCCGGTGGCGATGATGCAGGGGCCCGCGGGGATGTCATCCACCCTGCACTCATGCACCCGGATCAGGGGATGAGAGCGGATGCGCCGGGTCACGTGGGCCGAAAAGCCCTCCCGATCCACCGCCAGCGCGCCACCGGCAGGGACGGCATTGGCGTCGGCCGCCTCCATGATGAGCGAGCCGGCGCGGCGAAGCTCCTCCTTCAGCAGCCCCGGCGCGGTAGAAAGCCCCGCCCCCCGCAGCGAGTTGGAGCACACCAGCTCGGCAAAATCGGCAGAGTGGTGGGCGGGGGTCATCTCCCGGGGCTTCATTTCCCACAGATCCACCTGGATGCCCCGGCGGGCCAGCTGCCAGGCGGCCTCGGAGCCGGCCAGTCCGGCTCCCACAACGATCACTACAGGCTCGTTCATTCAGCAGCCTCCGTTTTCTTTTTCCGCGTGGTACGCCTGGGCTTTTCCGCGGCAGCCTCTGCGGTTTCAGCCGTCTTTTGAGCGGCGGTTTTGCGCGTGGTCTTTTTTGGGGCCTCCGCCGCCGCTTCGGCCTTTTTGCGGCCACGGGCGGGCTTTTTGGGTTCCTCACCTTCAGCGACAGCCTTTTTCGCGCGGGTGGCAATGGCCTCTGACCAGTCGCATCCCGGCTTGTGGCAGAGATAGCGTTTATCCTCCCGGGTGTAGTGGCGATAGACCACGCCGCCGCACTGGGGGCAGAGCTTCTTGGTAGGCGAATCCCAGGTCATGAAATCGCACTCCGGGTTGTGCTCGCAGCCGTAATAATAGTAGCCGCTCTTGGATTTCTTTTTCAGCAGCCGTGCCCCGCACTTGGGACAGGGGACGCCGGTATCCTGGGTGATGGGCTTGGTATTTTTGCACTCCGGATAGCCGGGGCAGGCCAGAAATTTGCCGAAGCGGCCGTTTTTGATGACCATGCGCTTGCCGCACAGCTCGCAGATCTCGTCCGACTCCTCGTCGGGCACCTTGATGCGCTTTTTGTCCAGATCGATCTCCGCCTGGGCCAGCTCGGCGGCAAAATTGCCATAGAAGTTTTGCAGGATCTGCCGATAATCCTCCTCACCGGATTCCACCAGATCCAGCTGCTCCTCCATATTGGAGGTGAACTGCACATCCACGATGTCGTGGAACTTGTCGATCATCAGGTCGGTGACGGCCTCGCCCAGATTGGTTGGCCGCAGGGCGCGGCCCTCCTTTACAACGTATTCCCGATCCAGCACCACCGAGATGGTGGGAGCATAGGTGCTGGGACGGCCCACGCCCTTTTCCTCCATGGCCTTGATGAGCGATGCCTCGGTGTACCGTGCCGGAGGCTGGGTAAAGTGCTGGCGGGGATCCACCTTGCGGAAGGCAGGCCGGTCGCCGGCGGTCAGCTTGGGCAGGGGCGGCTCCTCGTTTTCCTCCCGTGTGTCGTCGGTACTCTCCTCATACAGGGCCAGAAAGCCGGGGAAGGCCACGCTCTGGCCGGTGGCGCGGAAGCTCCAGCCTCCGCAGCCGATGTCCACCGAAACGGTATCCAGCAGGGCCTCTGCCATCTGGCAGGCGATGAACCGTGACCAGATCAGCTTATACAGACGGTACTGGTCGGGTGTCAGGCTCTTTTTCAGGCTGTCGGGCTCCAGCGCCGGATTGGCGGGACGGATGGCCTCGTGGGCATCCTGGGCGCTCTTTTTGGTGTGGAAGGCCCGGGCCTTCGCGGGACAGAAGCTTTCGCCAAAGCGGCCGGAAATAAAGCTGCGGGCGGCAGTCAGTGCCTCGTCGGCGATGCGCAGCGAGTCGGTACGCATATAGGTGATAAGACCGGTCAGGCCCAGCCCCTCCAGCTCCACGCCCTCATACAGCTCCTGTGCCACCGCCATGGTACGCTTGGCCGTCATGCCCAGCTTGCGGGATGCCTCCTGCTGCAGGGTTGAGGTGGTGAAGGGCGGGGTAGGCTGCCGCTTTTTGCGGGCGTTTTTGACGTTTTTCACCTCATAAGGCTGCCCGTCGATATCGGCCAGCACCCGATCCACGCTGTCCCGGTCGGGCAGTTCCTGCTTGCCCGCCTCGTTGCCGAAGAAATGCACGGTGAAGTCCCGCCCGTCGTGGTGCAGGGTCACATCCATGCTCCAGTATTCCTGAGGAATGAAGGCGCGGATCTCCCGCTCCCGATCCACTACCATGCGGGTGACCACGCTCTGCACCCGGCCGGCGGAGAGGCCGGTGCGCACCTTGCGCCACAGGAAGGGCGAGAGCTTGTAGCCCACGATGCGATCCAGGATCCGCCGGGCCTGCTGGGCATCCACCAGATTCATGTCAATATCCCGGGGGTGCTTCACCGCCTCGGTCACGGCGCTTTTGGTGATCTCGTTGAAGGTGACCCGCTGGGTCTTTTCCCCATCCAGCTCCAGCAGCTGCTGCAAATGCCAGGAGATGGCCTCGCCCTCACGGTCAGGGTCGGTCGCCAGATAGACGAAATCGGCCTCGTCGGCGGCAGCTTTCAACTCATGGATGATCTTGCTTTTGCCCTCGATGGGCAGATAGGTGGTTTGAAACTGATGCTCCACATCCACGCCCAGCTCCTTTTTGGGCAGGTCGCGCAGATGGCCCATGGACGCCTTCACCTGATAGCCGTTTCCCAGATATTTGGTGATGGTCTTAGCCTTGGCGGGCGATTCCACGATGAGAAGTTTTGCCATGTTTTTCCTCCGTTTACCTTAAGACTGCCGATTCAGTCGGTTTTTCCTGTTCAGACCCGTTCATATGCCTGCCCGGGCAGCTGTCGGATCTGGCCCTTCAGCTCCAGCAGGGTCAGCCGGGCCAGCAGCGCGGCAGGGGGCAACCCGGTGCGCTTTTCCAGCTCGTCCAATCGGACGATGCCGTCCAGCGCCGCCAGAACGGGGTCGCTCTCCTGCGGGCGGGACTGCCGCCACACGGTCTCCAGCGTAGGGGGCTCCGCGGCAGGCGGCGGGGACGGGGCGCGGGGCGCTGCCGGCTTCTGCACGGACGGGGCTTTTGCCGGTGCGGCCACCGTCTGCTCCTTCCCTGGCGGCGGCAGTTCGCTTTCCTCCACCGTGCGGAAGGTGTACATCCCGGTATAATCCTCCAGCACATCCCGGGCGGAGCGCACCAGCTTGGCGCCCCGGGCGATCAGCTCGTTGCAGCCGGCGCTGGCCGCGCTGTCCACGCTGCCGGGGACGGCGAACACATCCCGGCCCTGATCCAGCGCCAGGCCGGCGGTGATCAGCGAACCGGATTTTTCGGGCGCTTCGGCCACCACCACGCCCAGACACAAGCCGCTGATGATCCGGTTGCGCCGGGGAAAATCGCTGGCCCAGGTCTTCTTCCCCGGGGGATATTCGCTGATGACGGCGCCGCTGTACAGAATGGAGCGCATCAGCCCTGCATTGTAGGCGGGATAGCACTGATCGATGGCCGTGCCGAACACCGCCACGGTGGGCGTCGGCCCCTTGAGGGCACCGCTGTGAGCGGCGGCATCGATACCGGCGGCCATGCCGGACACCACCACCGCGCCGCTGCAGCTCAGCTGGAAGCCCAGCCGTTCGGCCACCAAACGGCCGTAAGGGGTGGCTTTTCGCTGGCCCACCACCGCGATGGCGGGCAGCGTGTTGAAATCGGGCAGCTTGCCCCGGACATACAGCACCAGAGGCGGGTCATAGATATTCCGCAGCCGGTCGGGATATTCCGGCTGGTCGATGGTCAGGATGCGCACATTATGCAGGTCACACCGGCCCAGATATTGATTGGGCAGTGCAAGGGAGCGGTTGGCCAGTCGCTGCTTTTCTTTTTCCTCCAGCTTGACGCAGCGCTCCAGCCGGGATACATCGGCCTGCCAGACGGCTTTGGCCGAGCCAAAGGCCTCCAGCAGACGCACACTTTTTACCGGGCTGAGTGCGGCGACCTCTGTCAGCCACAGCAGATATTGCAGATCGGGGACGGGCTGCTTCAGCATAGGCTCATCTCCCACATCAGGATACCGGCGGCCACGCCGGCGTTGAGGGACTCGGCGCTGCGGATGGGGATGATGACCGACTCCCCGCAGCAGGCCAGCGTCTCCGGCGAGACGCCGTGGGCCTCGTTGCCCACCACCACGCAGCCCTGCTTCAGGCTGACCTGGGTGATGGGTCGGCTGTCAGGCGAAAGGGCGGCGGCATACAGTGGCAGACCCAGCCCGTCCAGCTGCTGCCGCAGCTCCGGTGCCGTCAGCACATACAGGCGGCTGCCGAACAGGCTGCCCATGGCGGCGCGCACCACCTTAGGGCTGTAAACATCCACACAGTCCCCCAGCAGGATGACGCCATCCATGCCGAAGGCATCGGCCGTGCGGAGGATGGTGCCCATGTTCCCCGGATCCCGCAGGCTGTCCAGTGCCAGAAAACGGCTGCCGGAAAGTCTTTTTCCCGGCGTGGGCAGCGGCAGGGTGAAGACCACGCCCTGAGGGGCGGGCACTTCGCTGAGCTTTTCCAGCACGGAGCGGTTCACCAGAGCGCAGGGGCAATCCAGTGGCGGCAGACGGTACGCCTGCTCCTCCAGACAATAGACCGCGACGGGGCGCAGCCCCCGGCGCAGAGCTTCCTCCAGCAGAGTGAAGCCTTCGCAGACGAACAGGCCGGCCTCCCGCCGCCTTTTTGCGGAGGAGGACAGGGCGCAGATCTGTTTGACCTGTGGATTTTCGCGACTGGTAATGGTCAGCATGGGCATACGCCTCCTTTTCGGGTCGCCAGAAGACCCGGGAAAGCCCCCGGGAACGCCTTTATCATAAAGGTATCCGGCTGGATTGTCAAGAAAAGTTTCATTACACATTATAAAATAAAGTGATGGAAAAAAAGGAAAGCGCGCCCGCAGGCCGTCCGGGGCCTTTGGGCGCGCTGTGGGCAGCAGGACGGGGTCAGCGGGCAGCATCCCGCCGATGCCCGGAAAGATCACTGTAGACCGGCGTGGCCAGCCCGAAGCCGCCGGAGACCGTCAGCAGCTGTCCGGTGGTATAGGCCGACTCGTCGGCGGCAAAATAAACTACGGCAGAGGCGATCTCCTCCGGCAGCGCCATGCGTCCCAGCGGGATATGGCGCATGAACAGGCTGCGGAACTCCCCGCTCAGGCGGTTCTCCACCGCCTGGGTGGCCGTCATACCCGGCAGAACGGCGTTGCAGCGGATGCCGTGGCGTGCCTCCTGCACGGCGATCAGGCGGGTGAGGTAATTGATGGCCGCCTTGGCGGTGCCGTAGCCGATCTGGGAGATATCCGGCACCTGTCCGCCAATGGAGGACACATTCACGATGCTGCCGCCTCCGGCAGCGCGCATTTTTTCGGTGGCCGCCTGACTGGCCAGAAAGACGCTGCGCAGGTTCATCATGACGGTATCCAGAAACACCTGAGGCTCGGTGTGAGCCAGATCCAGGTCGCGGGCGGGGTCGGAGGTGCCGAAGTTGTTCACCAGCACATCCAGCCGGCCGGCGCGAGCCGCCGTTTGCTCCACCATGGAGACGCAGGTTTCCGGCCGTGCGGCGTCAAACTCCACCCAGTGTACCCGTAGGCCCTGCTCCGTCAGGGCGCGCACCTCCCGCAGAGCCCGCTCCCGATCCCGGGCCGCCAGATAGACCACGGCGCCGTTTTCCGCGCACGCCTTGACGCAGGCCAGCCCGATGCCCCGGGTGGCGGCTGTAATGAGTACGATCTTGTCCTTCAATCTCATGCTTTTTCTCCCCTGTCATAAATTTTCGGCAGACACAGCACCGCCGCCAGTCCACCGACCACGCACAAAAGTTCTACCAGTGCCAGCAGATGCACGGCGCTGACCGCCGCCTGTGTCAGCGAAAGCCCCTCGGCAGCCTGTTCGGTGATGCGATTGGTGAACAGCGGCACGAACACCGCTACGCCAAAGGGGGCGGCCAGGTCGCGAAAGAGACCGTAGGTGCCGGTACCCGCTCCGGCCTGTGCCGCCGGGAGGCCCGACAGGGCCACCTTCATGAAGATGGTTCCATTGCCCCCCAGGCCAAAGCCCAGCAGTCCCAGAGAGGCCATCAGCAGCCAGGTGGGCGTCACGGCGGAAAACAGCAGCAGACAGCCGCAGCCCAGCCCGGTGAGCAGCAGTGAGCCGGTGAGCACCGTCCGGGGCTCCCGGCGGTCGGCCAGCGGCCCCAGCAGCACGGCCCCCAGCGCCATGCCCAGATACATCACCGAAATGGCGTAGCCCGAAACGGCGGTGTTTTCCGGTCGGGTGTGGTTGACAAACACGATCAGGTTGGTCATGTTGGCCTGCATCAGGCCCTGGGTCAGGAAAAGAGCCAGCACACTGAGGACAAAGGCGCGGCGCTTCAGAAATCCGCCGGGCAGGATGGGTGCTGCCGCCCGGCGCTCCACCGCCAGCAAGCCGCCCAGACTGACCAGTGCCGCCGCCAGCACCCACAAAAAGGGCCGGGAACGCCAGCCGAAATTCTGTCCGAAGGAGGGCACACACAAAAGCAGGCTGAAAAACAGTAGCACCAGCGCCGCGCCGGGGCCGTCAAAGCCCCGCAGACCCCCGGCGGCGGGGACATCCTTCTCCCGCGCGGTGAGCAGGCAAAGGGCGAAGATCACCACACAGAGCAGGACGCACAGGGCCATCATGGCCCGCCAGCCGTAGGCGCGGATGATCAGGCTGCCCGCCGTTGGCCCCAAGATCACCGCGCCGCTGGAGATCAGCATATACAGCGAAAAGCCCCGGGCGATGCGATCCGGCGGGAAGCGGGTGACGATATAAGCCATGATCACCGGCGTCATGGCGGCAATGCCCACGCCTGTCACAAACCGGGCGGCCAGCATCATGGCCAGCGAACCGGCCAGTGCGGTGAGCACATTCCCCAGTGTGAACACCGCCACCCCCAGCAGCAGGGTGACGCGACGGCCGATCACATCCCCCACCCGGCCCAGAATGGGGGCGCAGGCCGCGGTGGACATGGCCTGTGCCAGCGCCGTCCAGGTGGTGTTGTTGTAATCCAGCCCCAGGTCCTGCACAAAGGCCGGGCTGAGCACGGCTGAAAAGCCGCCTACCAGGCCGATGAGCAGAGCCGCCAGGGCATAGGGCACAAAGCCCCGCTGATAGGAATGCTCTGATTCCATAGATGTTCCTCCTTTTGCGCCGTCCGCTGCCGCGGTGGTCGCCTTTGCGGTAGTATGCCCGCCTGGCGGCGTATAATCCCTTCGGCGGCGGGACACACTTTTTTCAGCGACGTATGCTCGCCAATTCGAAAACAGGAGGAGCCAATTCATGTCTTTGATCCACAGGGAAGTTTCCGATTTCCGCGCGGAGGCCTTTTATCAGGGTGCCTTTCACACTGTGACCCGGGAGGACATCCGGGGCAAATGGACGGTGTTTTTCTTTTATCCCGCGGATTTCACCTTTGTCTGCCCCACTGAGCTGGAGGAGCTGGCTGACCGGTACGAGGCCTTTCGGAAGATCGACTGTCAGGTGTTCTCGGTGTCCACCGACACCCATTTTGTCCACAAGGCGTGGCATGACGCCTCCCCGCGCATTCAAAAAATCGCCTTTCCCATGCTGGCCGACCCCACCCACGCCCTGTGCCGGCAGTTCGAGGTTCTGATCCCGGAGGACGGTATGTCCGAGCGGGGCACCTTTATCGTCGATCCAGACGGGCGCATCGTCAGCTATGAGGTGGCGGCGGGGAATGTGGGCCGCAGCGCGGAGGAGCTGCTGCGCCGGGTGCAGGCCTGTCAGTTCGTACGGCAGCACGGGGACGAGGTCTGTCCCGCAGGCTGGCAGCCGGGCGGCGAGACTCTCAAGCCCAGTCTGGAGCTGGTGGGCCGTCTGTGATGGATGAGCTGTATGATGCGGTGGTCATCGGCGGCGGGCCGGCGGGGCTTACCGCCGGTCTGTATCTGGCACGGGCCAGATGCCGGGTGGCGGTGCTGGAGCGTGCCCAGACCGGCGGTCAGATCGCCCTGACCCAGGAGGTGGTCAATTATCCCGGCGTGGAAAAGACCTCCGGAAGCGCGCTGGCCGACACCATGAAACGGCAGGCGGAACGCTTCGGCGCGGAAATTCTGCGGGCCGAGGCCCGGCGGCTGGAGCGTTCCGGCAATCTCTGGACGGTAGAGACCGACCGGGGCGTGCTGCGGAGCTTTGGCGTACTGCTGGCCACCGGTGCCCAGCCCCGGCAGGTGGGTTTTATCGGTGAGGAGGCCCATCGGGGCCGTGGCGTGGCCTATTGTGCCACCTGCGACGGCGCATTTTTCACCGGGCGAGAGGTCTTCGTCATCGGCGGCGGCTATGCCGCAGCGGAGGAAAGCGTGTTCCTCACCCGCTATGCCCGCCATGTGACTGTTCTCATCCGCAAGGGGGATTTTTCCTGCGCGGCCGCCGTGGCAGAGCAGGCGCGGAACCACGAAAAGATCACCGTCCTCCCCCACACGGAGGTGGAGGAGGTGCGGGGCGAAAACGGTCTGGAGTACCTCCGGTACCGAAACAATGTCACCGGACAGGTGACCGAATACCGGGCAGCGCCGGGGGACCCCTTCGGTTTGTTCGTGCTGGCGGGCTATGTTCCCGACACCGGGCTGGTGCGGGGGATGGCAGAGCTGGACGACCGGGGGTATCTCATCACCGATGACGGGCAGCGCACCGGCCTGCCCGGCCTGTTTGGCGCGGGGGATGTGTGCGTCAAGCCGCTGCGGCAGGTAGTGACCGCCGTGAGTGACGGCGCGCTGGCGGCGGTGGCGATGGAGGCCCACGCCGCGGCCATGCGGCAAAAGACCGGGCTGCGCCCCCGTCCCGCGGAGGTGCGGCAGACGGCGGCAGAGGCTCCGGCGGCGGCAGACGGCCCCTTCTCCCCCGATGTGCTGGAGACGCTGGATCAGGTGCTGGCAAAGCTGGAGCGGCCCCTGCGGCTGCGGCTGCTGACCGATCAGCGACCGGTCTCCGCTCAGCTGGAGGACTATCTGGAGACGCTGGCCGCCCGCAGCCCCAGGCTGACGGTGGAGCGCGGAGCGGCCGGTCCGGAGGAGGCCCTTCCCTGCGTCCGCATCCTCCGGGAGGACGGCACCGACACCGGGCTGGCCTTTCACGGGGTGCCCGGCGGGCACGAGTTTACCTCCTTCGTGCTGGCGCTGTACAACGCCGCCGGCCCGGGACAGCCGCTGGAGGAGGGACTGCGGCGGCGCATCGCCGCCATCCGGGAGCCGATGATGCTTCAGGTGCTGGTGACGCTCTCCTGCACGCTGTGTCCCGAGCTGGTGACCGCCGCCCAGCGCATCGCCGCCGAGAACCCGCTGGTGCGGGCGGAGGTCTATGATGTGCAGCATTTTCCGGAGCTGAGGGAGCGCTATCAGGTGATGAGTGTCCCCTGTCTGGTGATCAACGGCGAGGGCGTGTTTTTCGGCAAAAAGTCCCTTCCACAGCTGCTGGAGCTGCTGGGCGTATGAAACCAGGCGGTCACCCGTTCAAACGTGGGTGGCCGCCTGTTTTTTCCGCGCTTTTTGCACGGTCTTTTTTTATCGACGGCCCGGCCGACGCTACGGAAGGCCACCGGCGGTGACGGTGACGCAGATCTCCGCATTTGGAAGGAAGGTTTTCCGGATCGCGGCGAATTTCTGCGCTGAAAGTCTGCAAATAAAAAGTCAATAGGGAAATGGAGAAAATTTACAGGCGG
>CAZDUQ010000020.1:0-14472 GCA_964508665.1 uncultured Oscillospiraceae bacterium
CCGTGGGCTCCACCGGCGAGGCAAAGGCCCCCTTCAAGACCTGCCTGACCCACGGCTGGACGGTGGACGGCGAGGGCAAAGCCATGCACAAGTCTCTGGGCAACGGCATGGATCCCAACGAGATCATCAAGAAATACGGCGCCGATCTGCTGCGTCTGTGGGCCGCCTCCGCCGATTATCATGTGGATGTGCGCTGCTCGGATAATATCTTCAAGCAGCTGAGCCAGAATTATCTGAAGTTCCGCAACACCTGCAAGTTCATGCTGGACAATCTGGTGGAGTTCGACCCCAACGCGCTGGCCGCGCCGGAGGAGCTCCAGCCGCTGGATCGCTGGATCCTCACCCGCCTCAACGGCCTGACCGAGCGGGTGCTGGCCGCCTATGATGACTTTGAGTTCCATGTGATCACCCACGCCATCAATGATTTCTGCGTGGTGGATCTGTCCAGCTTCTATCTGGATATCGCCAAGGATCGGCTGTACTGCGACGGCAAGGACAGCCCCTCCCGCCGGGCGGTGCAGACCGCCCTGTTCCTGGTGCTGGATACCATCACCCGGCTGTTCGCCCCCATCCTGGCCTTCACCTGCGATGAGATCTGGCTGGCCATGCCTCATCGTGCGGGGGACGACGGCCGAAATATCCTGCTGAACGAGATGAATGGCAAATTCCTGGAATATGCCCTTTCCGAGGAAGAGATGACCGCCTGGGCTGCGCTGCAGCAGCTGCGGGCGGGTGTCAACGCTGCGCTGGAAAAGGCCCGCGCCGACAAGCGCATCGGCAAGGCGCTGGAGGCCCATGTGGTGCTGGTGCAGCAGCCCGGCGCACCCTCCGACCGGCTGGAGGCCATCCGCGCTCAGTTCGAAAGTCTGTGGGCAGACCTGTTCATCGTGTCCGATGTGGTAGTCAGCGAAGATGCCGCCCTGTATGCCCAGGCGGCCGAAACACCCATCGAGGGTGTCCGCGTTCTGGTGAGCGAGGCCGAGGGCGTCAAGTGCCCCCGCTGCTGGAAGCACACCGCCTCTCAGCACGCCGACGGCCTGTGCGCCCGCTGCGCTGCCGTGGTGGCCGCTCTGGAGGAATAAAGCAGCTGCAAAAAACAGCTTGACAGCGCCCTTTGCCTCATGCAAAGGGCGCTTTGCCTGTCCAAAATCCGTCGGTGGCAAAAAAGGACGCCCCCGCGGGGGCGTCAGGTTGCCGGCCCTGTCGATCATGACCGGTTTTGTGGGGATAAAGATATGAACGGTGACGGACGCCAGGCGTCCGCTGCGTCGGGTGATCCGCCCTCCGCAAGTACAGGATACCCCATTTCCCCGGCGAAATCTGTCGAACCGGGGCGGGAGAACAAAAAGAATTTTTTGTGAAGGATGCCTTAAAGGGGTAGATTGATTGAAAGTTTTGTGGTAAAATAAGCCTAACCTAATCGAAAAGGAGTGCTATCTATGAAGATCGACATCTACGGCAGAAAAATGGATGTATCCGACGCGATGAAGGCCTATGCCGCCCGCAAGGTGCAGAAGCTGGGCAAATTTTTCGGCGACGAGCCTGCAGTACAGGTGACGCTCTCTACCGAGCGGGGGATGCAGACTGCTGAGATCGCCTTTGAGGTTCGTGGGATGTATTTCCGCGCCAAGGAACGGACTTCGGATATGTGCGCTTCCATCGACGGCGCCGTGGCCTCCATCGACCGCCAGATCCAGAAGAACAAGACCCGCTTGGCCAAGCGCATCCGGCAGGAGTCCTTTGCCCGCAGCGTGGAGACGCTGGACGACTACCACGAGGAGGAATTCCAGCTGGTGCGGGAAAAGACGGTGGACAGCAAGCCCATGACCATCGAGGACGCTATTTTGCAGATGAATCTGCTGGGGCACAGCTTCTTCTTCTTTGTGAATTCCGAGCGGGACGGTCGTCCCTGCGTGGTCTACCAGCGCAGCGACGGCGGCTACGGTCTGCTGGTGGCAAAGGCATAAACAGGGGAATCATCAGGGCCGCGCGCAAGCGCGGCCCTTTTCTGCATTTTTGGCGGAGAAAACAGCGTAAAATCGTCAAAAAGCCTTGCAATTCCGACGGAAATCACATACAATATAGAAGATGCAGGCGGACACCCGGGTGTTCGCCTTTTTTACCGTGATCTTACCAGCGGAGGAGTTTGCCATATGTATCGATTTTCCGTCCCCTGTCTCATGGGGGTAGAGGGCCTGGTGGCCGATGAGCTGAAATTCAAGGGCTTTGCGGAGGTGCAGACCGAAAACGGCCGGGTGCTGTTCTCCGGTGACGAGCGGGCCTGCGCCCGGGCCAACCTGCTGCTGCGCTGCGGCGAGCGGGTGCTGCTGCGGGTGGATGCCTTCACCGCCAAAAGCTTCGATCAGCTGTTTGAGAAGGTCAGGGCGCTGCCCTGGGAGGAGTTCATCGGCGAAAAGGAGGCCTTTCCCGTCAAGGGCTTTTCGCTGAGATCCCAGCTGCACTCGGTGCCCGACTGCCAGCGCATCATAAAAAAAGCCGTGGTGGAGCGGCTGAAGCTGGTGCGGCACACCGACTGGCTGGAGGAGACCGGCGCAAAGCACCAGATCCAGTTCAGCCTGATGAACGATCTCTGCGAGATCTTTTTGGATACCACCGGCGCGCCCCTGTTCAAGCGGGGCTACAAGCTGGAGCAGAACGACGCCACCCTGCGGGAGACGCTGGCGGCCTCCATGGTGAAGGTGGCTCGTTGGAAGGGCCGGGAGGACTTCATCGATCCCTTCTGCGGCAGCGGCACCATCGCCATCGAGGCCGCCATGACTGCCCTGAACATTGCCCCCGGCGCACGACGGCAGTTTGACGCGGCGCTGTGGAACGATGCCTTCCGACAGGCGTTCGCCCAGGAGCGGGCGGCGGCGCTGGCAGCCGAAAAGCATGAAAAGCTGCCCATTCTGGCTTCCGACCGGGATCCCAACTGCGTCCGCATCACCCGGGAGAATGCCGCCCGGGCCGGTGTGGGGGACTGCATCGAATACGCCGTGCAGGACGCGCTGGACATCGACTGGCGCAGCCGCACCGGCGTGATGATGGCCAATCCGCCCTATGGCGTCCGGATGCTGGACGTGCAGCAGGCGCGGCAGCTGTGCCGCGACCTGGGCCGGGCCATGTGCGACAGTCCGGTGAAGCGGTATATCATCACCGCCGACGAGCAGTTCGAGGCCCACTACGGCCGACCGGCCGACAAGCGGCGCAAGCTGTACAACGGCATGATCAAGTGCGGGCTGTACGCCTATTTCCGGTGATGGCCATGAAGCATATTTTTCTCATCAATCCCGCCGCCGGAAAAAGCGACAGCACGGTGGGGCTGGCCGGGCAGCTCCGGGAGAGCTGCACCCGCCGGGGGCTGGATTATGATATCCGCATCACCGAATATCCCCGCCACGCGGTGACGCTTGTGCGGGAGCTGGCCGCCGCCCACCCGGGGGAGGCGCTGCGGTTTTACGCCTGCGGCGGCGACGGCACGCTGAACGAGGTGGCCTGCGGTGCGGCGGGTCTGCCCAATGTCTCCATCACGCACTTCCCCTGCGGCAGCGGCAATGATTTCATCAAGCTGTTCGACGGGGAGGCCGCGGCCTTTCATCGGCTGGAGGGGCTGCCGGACGGGCAGGAGCTGGAGGTGGACTATATCCGCTCCGACCGGGGCGTCAGCCTGAACATCCTGACGGTGGGGGTGGATGCCCGCATCGCCCGGGATATGCAGAAGTACAAGCGCATACCGCTGCTGGGCGGCAGTATGGCCTATAACGTCGCCACGGTGGAAAACGTGCTCAGGGGCCTGTGCGAGGATTACACGGTGGAGGTGGACGGCGTGGACTACAGCGGCCGGTACACCCTGATCCTGGCGGCAAACGGCCGGTTTTACGGCGGCGGCTTCTGTCCCGTGCCCGAGGCCGCCCCCACGGACGGGCTGCTGGAGGTGCTGCTGGTTCGGGAGGTGAGTCTGTTCACCGTGATGAAGGTCATCGGGGCATACAAGGCCGGGCGGCATCGGGAGCTGCCCCGGTACATCACCCATTTACAGGCAAAAAGCCTGCGCATCGCCGCCGCGCCGGGACGGCAGCTCACCCTCAATCTGGACGGGGAGATCGTGCAGTGCGAAGATGTCTCACTGGAAGTTGCGGCAGACAAGCTGCGGTTCGCGGTGCCCAAAGGGGTGTCTCTGCTGCCGGGGAGAACGCTTTGAAGACAGAAAAGAAAAGGGATCGTCGCAGAAACAAAATTTTGCGACGATCCCTTTTTGAATGTGAAGATCAGGACAGGCTGCGGAACAGCCGCAGGACGGTGAGCACCGCCTGCTCCCGGGTGAAATCGCCCCGGGGTGTGAAGCGGCCATCTCCTGTGCCTGCCAGCACCGGCTTTCCGGTGGTGCCGTCCCGCAGGGAGGAAAGCAGCGCCACCGCCGGGCGGGCATAGTCCGCGATGGCATCGGCATCGGCAAACAGCAGTCCGGTGTCCGGGGCGGCGTCAAAGCCCAGCAGCCCGGCCAGCCGCGTCAGCAGGGCGGCGGCATCCTGCCGGGTGATGGAATCGCCGGGACGGAAGGAGCCGTCCCCCACGCCCTGCACCAGCCCCAGCGCGGCGGCGGCCAGCACATCGGGGTGATCGCAGTCGGAGAAGGGCCGGGCTGTCGCGATATCCGCGGCTTCCTCACCCGGCGCCTGTTCCAGCAGCGTCATGGCCAGACGGCAGAACTCCAGCCGGGTGATGGGCTGCTGATACTGGTCGGTGAGAAAGTCGGGCAGCAGGCCCAGCGCGTCTGCCTGAAACAGCTCCTCCTCCGCCCAGACGGAGGGGGCGGACAGGGCCTCCGGGTCAAAAAAGCGGACGGTATAGGTCAGAGGGGCATCTTCGCCGGAAAGGGTCTTCAGCCCGGTGACCGAGACGGAATAATCCCCCAGCAGAGGGCCTGTCCCCAGCAGCGCGGCGCCGGGGGAGAAGGAGATGCACTGCCCCAGCCCATAGGCGGCGGTGCTGATATGCACATAAGGGGCGGTGCCGTCCAGCAGGGCGACAGAGGCCGCCGGGGCGGGAGTCACGGACGCGCCGTCCCGCAGACGGGTGACGGTGACGGCCACCTGCCCGTCCTCCGGCAGGGCGTAGACCTCCGGATCCAGGCTGACCGACCAGGGGGTGTCAGCCGACAGCATGGTGTTGGGGAAGTCCCCTTCGGCGGGCCAGCAGACAGCGGCGGGGACGGCACCGGTGCCGGTGCGGTCGGTGACCGGTACGGCGATGTACTGCTTCCCGCTGGCGGAGGTGGCCAGACCGAAGCCCACCCGGCCCAGCCGGGGATTCAGCAGCCAGCGGCGGTGGCCCAGATCGGCCCGGTTGGCGGCACCGGTCTCGTCCAGATAGCCCCGCAGAGCGCTTTGCAGCAGCAGATGGTGCTGGTACAGATAGCGCATGGAAAGATTGCTGCCGAGACAGGCGTTGGCACCCATGCGGTAGAAGGAGGCATCCATGTCGGCGGGGCGGGCGGGGGTGTGGGAAAGCGTGTCGGTGGCGGCCAGCAGCACCGCGCCGTATTGAGCCTGGATGCACAGATGCTCGGTGAGGGTCACAGGAGCCAGCCCCGCCAGCCGGCGGGCGTAATTCAGATAGGAAAGCCCTGTCTCCAGATACACCGGGTTGAGCGCGCCGATGGCATAGGGCGCGGAGGCGGAGGGCTCCGTCAGATAGACCGGCTGTTCCCCCAGCGCGGGGGAGAGGGCGGCCCAGCCCTCGGCCAACGCCTGCTGATGGGCGTCAGGGCCGGAAAGACGGGGGGATTCCTCTGCCGTGGCGCAGACAGGCAGGAGCAGCGACAGGCACAAAAGCAGGGCAGGCAAGCGACGGTGCATGGGACAGGGCCTCCTTTTCAAGATCGGACAGGGGAAAGGCGGGGGTCACACCCGCTGCAGGGCATCCTGAGACAGGATCCTCCGATAGGTGCAGAGGAAGGTGATGCCGATGCACAGGGCGGAGATCACATCGGCAATGGGCTCGGCCAGATAAACGCCCCAGACGCCAAGCCCCAGCCGGGGCAGCAGCAGCGCCAGCGGGATCAGCAGCACCACCTTCCGTAAAAGGGCGAAGCACAGGGAGAGCCTGGCCTGTCCCAGACCGATGAAGGTGTTCTGACAGCCGGTCTGAATGCCGAAGACCGCCATCCCGGCGCAGAAGACCGGCAGCACCCGGGCGGTGAACTGCGCCAGCTGGACGTTGTCGGTGAACAGCCCGGCGAAAAAGCCGGGGAACAGGCAGACCAGTCCGGTAAACACCGCCCCCATGGAGAAGGTGACGGCGATGAGTCGGCAGAAGGTCTGCTTCACCCGGTCAAAATTGCCGGCACCGTAATTGAAGCTGATGATGGACTGCACGCCCCCGGCGAAGCCGTTGTTCAGGGCAAAGATGATCTGCATCACACTGTTGAGGATGGTCATGGAGCCCACATACAGGTCGCCGCCATAGGCTTGCAGACCGTTGTTCAGCACCAGAGAGATGGCGCTCTCGGTGAGCTGCATGATAAAGGGCGAAACGCCCAGGGCGCAGATGCGCCGCAGCATCTCCCAACGGGGGCGGAGGTTTTTCAGCCGGATGCGCAGCACCGAGCGGGGGGAGCACAGATAGCCCACCACCCACAGGGCGCTGACGGCCTGTGAGATCACGGTGGCCAGTGCCGCGCCCCGGATGCCCATGTCCAGCGTGAAGATCAGGATGGGATCCAGCACCAGATTGCACACCGTGCCGACAAGCACTGACAGCATGGCCACCCGGGCCTTGCCCTGGCAGGAGATGAAGCGGTTGAGCCCCAGTGACAGCTGAACGAACAGCGTTCCGGCCAGATAGATGGTCAGATACCGGTCGGCGAAGACAAAGGTCTGGTCGCTGGCACCCACCAGATACAGCAGGGGCTTTTTTATGGCGTAAAACAACGCCATCAGCCCGGCGGAGGACACCAGCAGCAGAAAGACGGCGTTGCCCAGAATGCGCTGGGCGGCGTCCTCATCCTTCTTGCCCAGAAAGATGGCGGCGATGGGTGCGCCGCCGTCACCGGCCAGCGCGGAAAAGGCGCTGACCGACAGGATCACGGGAAAGGTCAGGCCCAGCCCGGTGAGGGCCAGGTCGCCGTTTTCGGCCATGTGGCCGATGTAGATGCGATCCACGATGTTGTAAAGCAGGTTCACCAGCTGTGCCACCACGGCGGGCAGCGCCAGCCGGAGCATCAGTGGCCAGAGGGGCGCTTCGGCCAGAGGCTGGCGGGAGTTCTGCTGCGGTTTGGACATAGAAAAGCTCATCCTTCCTGATTGCGTTGAAAAAAGGCTCAGGCTTCGGCGGTGTTCAGCTGGTCGGTGACATTTTTCACCCAGTTTTCTCGGAACAGGTGGACAAAGCCGATGGCCACCTTGGCGATGTCATCCCCGGCGGCCATCAGCGCCACCACCCACAGGGGCGCGCCCAGATGAACGCCCAGAAAGGCCAGCGGCACCCCCACCAGCCACACCGTGCCGGTATCCAGCAGACAGGCGAACAGCGTGTCGCCGGCGGCGCGGAAGATGCCCACCACCAACACTGCGCTGTCTGCCTTGACCACGCACATCAGGGCTTGCAGGATCAGAAGGGAACGGGCCATGGCCAGTGTCTCGGCTGAGACCTGATAGAGCATCAGAAAAAGCGGATGGACCGCCAGGATCATCAGTCCGGTGATCAGGCCGGTGGCGGGCAGCAGGAGGGCAAAGCGATAGCCCAGATCCAGCGCCTTTTCCTGCTCGCCCCGACCGGTGGCACTGCCCACAAAGATGCCGCAGGCATTGCTCATGCCCCGGGTGAAGACAAAGAGCAGCTGGATAACGGTGTTGGCGATCTGCACGGCGGCCAGCGCTTCGGTGCCCAAAAGGCCATAGGCCACGGTATACAGGCTGGTACCGATGCTCCACAGCACCTCGTTCAGCAGCACCGGCCAGGCGGTCTTAACGTAATGGGTGACGAAGGGGCGGTCAAAGGCGAACAGCTCCTTCAGCCGTGCCGCGCCGGGCAGCCTGTTTTTGTACACCGAGATCACCAGCACCAGGCACTCGGCAAAGCGGGCGATGACGGTGGCGATGGCCGCGCCGTCCAACCCCAGAGTGGGACAGCCGAACAGGCCGAAGATCAGCAGACTGTTGCCAACGATATTCAGCAGGATGGAAAGTACGCTGGCCCGGGTGGGCAGAGAGACATCACCGGTGCAGCGGCAGACCATGGACAGGATCATGCTCAGGGCGGTGACGGGGTAGCTGACGCCCACGATGCGCAGGTAAGAGGTGCCCAGCGTCAGCGCCGGCTCCTCGTGGACATACAGGCTGATCAGCGCCCGGGGGGCCAGCAGCGCCCCCAAGGTGAACAGGGTGACGGCCGCCGCGCCCAGCAGATACATCATGCCCATGGTGCGGCGGACATTTTTCAGATCCCGGTTGCCCCAGAACTGGGAAAGAAACACCGAAGCGCCGGAATTGACGCCAAACAGCACCAGATTCAACAGGAAAAAGATCTGGTTGGCGCCGCCGGAGGCCGCCACGGGGGCGTCGCCCAGCGCGCCGATCATCACCACGTCGATGAGATTGACCGCCGAGGCCAGCAGGAACTGCATGGCGATGGGAAAGGCGGTGCGGAAAAGCGGCCTCAGGAAAGCGGGCTCGAAAGCTTTTTTGAAACGATTCATAATCCTTTTGTTACAAGGCCCCGGCGGGCAGACCGCCGGGGCGTGGGTGGATGAAGCAACAGACGGGGAAAAAGCGGGGCTCAGTCGGCCTTTACAGGTGCTTCGCCCTGGGGCTTGCCGCCGCTTCCGTTGCGATGGCCCCGATAGCTGCCGCGGTAGCGGCGCTTGTTCTGACCGTTCTGGGGCTTTTCGGCAGGGCGCTCCTGGGGCTGGGGACGCTCCCGTTTGGGCTTGTCCGCCGGGCGGGGACGGCCCTCCTGCGGGGGCTGAGGCCGCTCGCCCTGGGGCTTGTCGGGATTACGGGGGCGATCATAGCGGCGCCTGGGCCGGCGCTCGCCCTGGGGCCTGGAGGGCTTTTCGCCCATGGGCTGCTCAGGCAGGGGGGCGGCAGGTGAGACGGGACGGCGGGCGGCCTCCGGAAGGGGCTGGGGCTTGGGAGGGGCGGGCAGGTCAGGCAGGGGCTCGCCCTTGTCCCGACCGCGGCGCAGGATGGAGCACTGCTGGCAGGGGACGGTGACGGGGGAGTCGGGATCATGGAGCATCCGCACCCGGCAGGTGCCGCGAAGCAGAGAGGCATCCATCACGGTGCCACGACCGTAGGGGGTGTCCACCAGGCTGTCGTTGGGGGGCGTGGTCTTCAGCAGATCCTGATAGGCCTCGTTCTCATACTTCAGGCAGCACATCAGGCGGCCGCAGGCGCCGGAAATTTTGGTGGGGTTGAGGGACAGACCCTGATCCTTGGCCATGTTGATGGACACCGGCTGGAAGCTTTCCAGAAAGGCGGTGCAGCACAGGGGACGGCCGCAGATGCCCAGACCGCCGATCATTTTTGCCTCGTCCCGGACGCCGATCTGCCGCAGCTCGATGCGGGTGCGGAACACGCCGGCCAGATCCTTTACCAGCTCCCGGAAATCCACCCGGCCCTCGGCGCTGAAATAAAACAGGATCTTGCTGCGGTCGAAGGTGTATTCCACCGAGACCAGCTTCATCTCCAGCTGGTGCTTGCGGATCTTTTCCTCGCAGACCCGGAAGGCGTCCTTCTCAAATTGCAGGTTCTGCTCCATGGTGCGGGTGTCGGCAGGGGTGGCCAGCCGGATCAGCTTTTTCAGGGGCTGGACGATGGTGTTGTCCTCCACCCGGGTGTTGACCATGGCCACCTCGCCGTATTCCTGCCCCCGGGCAGTCTCCACGATCACCGGCATCTCGTTTTTTACCTGGATGCCGCAGGGGTCAAAATAATAAACCTTTCCGACCTTTTTGAATCGGACTCCGATGACTTCTGTCATAATTCCTCCAAAAATAATAAAGGAGCGCTCAGGCGTGGCTGCCGCAAAAGGCCGTCAGCGCACCGGCAAGGGCCGTCACCGACGGGTTCTGCACCAGCATCGCCCGCTGCTTTTCCAAATATTCAAAAATATCCAGCGCCCGAATGCTGCCCGTCTGCCGAACGGCAAGCGTCAGCAGGCGGCAGCTTTCGTCGCAGAAAATGGCGTACTCCTCCCGGGAGAGCTTTGTCAGGGGCTGACAGGCCAGCCAGACGGCCAGCTCGTCCTGCGAGAGGGCGCTACAAAAGGCCCGGGCGGCTGTCTGTCCGGGCTTTTCCCGATCCTCCAGAATGTCCAGTGCGCGGCCCAGTAGGCCGCCGGACTGCTCCGCCGCCTGCTCCAGCCGGGACTGGGGGGGCTGCACGCGGGCCCGCAGAGCCTCCAGCAGCTCCCGCTGCTCCAGCGGCGCCAGACGGAAGGTCTTACACCGGGAGCGGACGGTCTGGAGCATGGCTTCACGGTTTTCGCACAGCAAAAGAAAGACGGCGTTGGCCGGTTCCTCCAGCACCTTGAGAAGGGCGTTTTGGGAGGGCGGGTTCAGCCGGTCGGCCTGGGGGATGACAAACACCTGAAAGGGGGCCTCGCTGGGACGGAGAAAGCTCTGGGCCCGCAGCTGCCGAACCTGCTCCAGCCTGACGCCCTTGCCGGGCTCGCTTTCCAGCAGCCAGGTCAGATCGGGGTGAGAGCCTGCCGCCGCCCGCTTGCAGGAGGGGCACACCCCGCAGGGGGCGTTTTGGTGGGGACACAGCAGCCCTGCGGCCAGATCGGCGGCGGCGGTGCGCTTGCCGCTGCCCTCCGGCCCGTCCAGCAGCACGGCAGAGCCCACACCGCTGGGGGGCAGGGCGGCCAAAGCCTCCTTCAGCCGCCGGTTGCCCAAAAGATGGGGAAGTCTCATTTAGAATTTCTCAAAGTTTTCCACATTCAGCACGAAGATAGTGGCGCCGCCCACCTGCACCTCCACCGGCATGGTGGGGAAGAAGCCCACGCCCGCCTCGGTGGTGGTGGGCATCAGCTGCTTGCGGCTGCGGGAGTACTGGTGGATGATATCCAGGACCTTCTGCACGCTGTCCTCATTGACACCCACCAGAATGGTCACATTACCCGCACGGAGAAAGCCGCCGGAGGTGCTCAAACGGGTGACAAAGAAGCCGGACTTGTTCAGGTGCTGGATGACAACGGGGGCGTCGTCATTGTTCAGGATGCCCAGGATCATTTTCATAGTCGTTTCCTCGCTTTCTTGGTAAAAAAGATCTGATAGAACACAATATGTTTATTTTCGGCCGCCGGGCGGCAGAACCGGCAGGTCAGTCGATGTACTGCCGGGGGATGGACGCGGGAACATACAGCGGCGCGACGTCCAGCAAAACGGTATCGCCGGGGGCGCAGTCGATGTCGGTGACATCCACCGTGGTGTGGTTGACGCCCACATGGCCGATCACCGGGGCGCGCTTGCCATTGACCACAATGGTATAGCGCCACTTGCGGACGATGGCCAGCAGGTCGGAGCAGGCGGCTCGAAGGCAGACGCGGGGGGAGGTCATCATCCGGGCCTTTTCCAGCATGAAGCCGTCGGAGGAGCCGACAGGCACCACGGCCACCCGGGTGGGGTGACGGGTGGTGTAGGCGCTGCCGTAGCCCACGGTGGCACCGGAGGGCAGCCAGCGGATCTCGGTGATCCGGCTTTGCAGCCGACCGGTGCGCTGAAGGCCGTGGTCGCCACGGGCGATGACCCGGCCGCCTAGAGCAGAGCCGATGCGCACGGCGTCCAGACTGGGCATCTTGCAGCCGAACAGCGCCTCGGAATTGGAGGCGTGGAGCATCCCGGGGTCAAAGCCGGCGGCGCGGATCTTTTCCACCACGGCGGTGAAGGCATCCAGCTGCTCCTGGGTCTTTTTCACGCTGCGGAAGGCGTTGGCGTAATGGGTGTAGGTGCCGGTGACGGTGAGGCTGGTGAGGTAGCGGTAAATACTCAAAATGCGATCCAGCTCGGTGGGCAGGAAGCCGTAGCGGCCCATGCCGGTGTCCACCTTGATGTGGACATCGCACTGGACGCCCTGACTTTCCGCCAGACCGTTGAGGGCCAGCGCGGCGTCATAGGAGCCCACCGTGGCGGTGGCTCCCGCCTGTAAAATACGGCGAATATCCTCCTCGCACGCAGTGGAGCGCAGCACCAGAATTTCCTCCTCGCTGAAGCTCCAGTCCCGCAGACGGACGGCCTCCTCAGGCTCGGTGACGGCGAAGCGGCGGATGCCGGCCTCCCGGCACAGGCCGGCCATCTCCTGAAGGCCCAGACCATAGGCATTGGCCTTGAGCACGGCGATGACCTGGGCTTCTCCCGCCCGCTGCCTGACGGTTTCCAGATTGGCGCGGATCTTGCCTGTTTCTATCAACAGGGTCTTCATATCTCTTTCCCCCTTGCGGATCAGTTGTCCCGGCTTTCCTCGGTGGTGTTGGCACCCCGGGCGGAGACGGCAGCCTTGTGCTTCTGCTCCTGATCCCGGTTTTTCAGCTGCTTGACCCGGCGGCGCAGGGTGCGGGCGGTGCCCAACGCCTTGTTGATGAACAGATCGGCGGCCTTGTTATAGATCATCTCGAACTCGCCGCAGAACTCCACCAGCTCGCCGCCGAAGCCCTTTTTGAACAGATACAGGCCATACAGCGGATTGTCCGGACTCAGGTCGCCCGAAACGCCCCGGAAGTCATAGATGTCGCAGCCGGTCTCCAGCGCCCAGCGGATCATCTCCCACTGGAGCTGGTAGTTGGGCATCACATTGCGGTGCCGGTTGGAGGAGGCGCCGTACAGGTACCACACCTTGTTGCCGTATTGCACCGCCAGCGTTCCGGCGATGGGCTCGTCCTCCCAAAAGGCCATATACAGCCGGGCTTTGTCCCCCAGCGCGTCCATCATGGTCTCGAAATAGCTCCGGGGCCGGGTGATGAAGCCGTCCCGGTCGCCGGTCTGCTTCATGATGCGGGTAAAATCCTCCAGCATCTCCTTGCCGCACTGACGGACGGTAACACCCTTGCGGGCGCTGAGCCGCAGATTGTAACGGGTCTTGGAGTGGAAGGCCGCCAGCAGCTCCTCCTCGGTCTTGTCCTTCACATCCAGCCGAAACACATAGCAGGGCTGGATGCCGTTGAAGTCCTTGTCGCCGGGATGATGGGCGTAGCCCAGGGCCTTCATGCTCTCGATAAAGTCGGTCTGGGAGGAGGGAACATCCGGGTCGATGCGCAGGGCGTAGGCCCGGTGCTTTTTGGCCAGGACGGCCGCCCCCTGAGTCAGGTCGGCCAGGGCCTCCCGGTCGGACAGGTCGCACACCGGCCCGCGGGCGGCGTACATCAGCCTGTAGGGGACGCCGGGCATTTTGCGGATCAGGACGCTCATGGCGCCCCGGACGCTGCCGTCGGCACCCCGGCTCAGCAGCCCCTCCCACACCCAGTCGGGCTTCACCGGGGCCCACAGGTGGGACTGGAGAAAATGGCCCTTGGGGTGGCCTTCTACAAATGCCTCGAACTGAGGCAGGGTCTCTCTGGTAACGATTTCAAACATGGATCGTGCTCCTATAAATCAACAGCTATCAGCAGACAAAGCTCTGCTGCATACAACATTTCTATGTTACCCCATATTTTACAACATTTTTCTGCGGGATGCTATAGGTTTTCAGAAATTTTAGTGAAAAATATAGAGGAAAATCTCCAAAAGACGAAGATGCCCCGTCCGCGGCAGAGCAGACGGGGCAGAAAAGGGTATCGGATGGCAATGCGATTACTGATGATCCACCTTGTCGATGTACTCCAGCAGGTTGACGGTGTTGGCGCTGTAGCCGTACTCGTTGTCGTACCAGGCCACCACCTTCACAAAGGTGTCGGTGAGCTGGATGCCGGCCTTGGCATCGAAAATGCTGGGCCGGGGGTCGGTGGTGAAGTCGCTGGACACCACATCCTCGTCGGTGTAGCCCAAGATGCCCTTCAGGGGACCTTCCTGAGAAGCCTGCTTCATGGCCTCACAGATCTGGGCGTAGGTGGCGGGCTTTTCCAGATTGCAGGTCAGATCCACGCAGGAGACATCCAGCGTGGGAACGCGGAAGGCCATGCCGGTGAGCTTGCCCTTCAGCTCGGGGATGATCTTGCCCACGGCCTTGGCGGCGCCGGTGGAGGAGGGGATGATGTTGCCAAAGGCGGCGCGGCCGCCCCGCCAGTCCTTCTTGGAGGAGCCGTCCACCACCTTCTGGGTGGCAGTGGCGGCGTGGATGGTGGACATCAGGCCGTCCTTCAGACCGAAATTGTCGTTGAGCACCTTGGCCACGGGGGCCAGACAGTTGGTGGTGCAGGAGGCGTTGGAGACCACCGCCATGGCGGAGTCATATTTGTCGTGGTTGACGCCCATGACGAACATGGGGGCATCGTCGGAGGGCGCGGTGATGATGACCTTCCGCGCGCCGGCCTTCA
>CAZDUQ010000021.1:0-13234 GCA_964508665.1 uncultured Oscillospiraceae bacterium
GCCCACAGGTTCGCGACATCATCTCCGGTCAGTGTCAGCGATCTAACGGTCACCGGATAGCTGGTCGTCATATTTTCTGTGTGGCTTTTGTAGGTCTGGCAGTTTTGGCCGCTATCATGGTTACAACGCATAGAAATGCCGGTGATCTTATAACCGGCATCTGCCTCGATCACGATGCCCGTGCTGGTCACCGTGCTCCAGATGTTGCTGGATTGGCCGCGCGACAGCTCGGTTTTCACGCCATTGAGAAAGTAATACACATGCACCTTGCCAAGCAGGTCCGCATCATTTTCAAACTTGCTGTCCTGCTTGCCATCACTGCCGGTCTGCGCCTGTTGCCAGCCGAACCCCGCGTTTTGGGTCGTGCCGCCGGAGCCGGAACCGGAACCGGAGCCAGCCTTTTTGCTGATGTAAACCCAGTGCATCTCGGTTACATCTGTCTGGTAGTATCCCCAGCGTAAAGAATATCTCCAGGTCTTATACATGTGTGTGACCCTTACATAGCCGTCCGCGTCCTTGTCCGCTTCCGCGGTGGCTGTGTTGCCGGTTCCAACGACCGTAAGCTTGTTCGTGTCATGCGATCTCCAGGTGTGGGTGCCGGCAATGCCATTTTCGCCTTCGCCTATCAACTCGACGCTGTTGCCGGCAGTCACATACCAGACCTTTTCATCCCGAGCAAATGCCGACACAGGCATAACGCTGACGACCATCATGATGGCCAGAAGCAGCGCCCATACTCGTTTTTTCTTCATCGTATTCCTCCCTTGTGTATTGATACGAATATTTCCGGTCTGCACCTGGCAGACTTTTAATGAGGTCATTATACCTTGTTTTTTTACTGTACGCAAGATAGCGGCAGAAAAAAATTCTTAATTTTTTTCTTGATTCTTAACGCAAAAAAGCACGCCCCCTGTGGGGCGTGCTGATGGGCAGGTTTTTCCCTTTATTTAGCAGCGTAAGCCTTTACCATATTAATATAGTGTTCAAAATACGGCTTGAAATCGGGGGTGCGGTCATCCCACAGGATGCCGGTGAGGCGCTCCGGGTGGAACTGAGTGGCCAGAATGGGCAGGGTATCGTGCTCATAGGCCTCCACAATGCCCTCGATGGAGCGGGCGGTGACATGGAAGCCGGGGGCCAGATCCTTTACCGCCTGATGGTGGGTGGAGTTGGTGCGGAACTGCTTGCCGAACAGGTTATACAGGACGGAGCCCTCTTCGGCATAGACCTCGTGACGGATGCTGCCGTTCATGTGGACATAGCCCTTCTGCTCCACCAGATCCTGATACAGCGTGCCGCCCATGCAGACATTGATGAGCTGGCTGCCGCGGCAGATGCCCATGATGGGCTTGCCGGTCTTCAGAAACGCCTCGAACAGGGGCTTTTCAAAGGCGGTGCGCTCGGGCAGGGGCTGGACGCTGTCATTCAGCGGGGTCTCGCCGTACAGCTCGGGGTCCATATCGGCGCCGCCGGTGAGCAGCAGGCCGTCGCACAGCTGGGCCAGCTCCTCGGCGCACCGGTCACAGGTGATGATGGGGATGCCTCCGGCGTTGAAGATGGCGCTGGTATAGGTCTGGTGCAGCTCGGTGATCATCCGGCGGGTGTCGGACTCCATGCGCTTCACATCACTGGAGATGCAGATCAGGGGTTTTCCGTTGAACATATTTGTGTTACCTCACTTTTTATCATTCAGATGATTGCTTACATAATAATAAATCATCTCCGCGCCCACGCCGCTGTGGATCAGGGTGGGGACGACGATGTCGGCGCAATCCTTGTAATTGCGGATGTAGCGCTCATACATGGGCTTGACGGTGCGGAGATATTGCAGGGTGATGCCGTCCAGGTCGCGGCCCCGCTCCTCCATATCCCGCTTGACCCGGCGGAGGATGGCCACATCGGGATCCAGCTCGGCGAAGACGCGCAGGTCACACAGATCGCGCACTTCCGGCCGGGCAAAGACATGGATGCCCTCCACGATGAGGATGGGATGGGGATGGATGACACCGGCGTCGGCCGCCCTCCGGTGGTTGACGAAGTCATACTCCCGGCGGGGGATGTCCTCCCCCCGGAGGAGCGCCCGCAGGTCGCTTTCCAGCAAGGCGTGGTCGTGGATATCCGGGGCGTCGAAGTTCAGCACCGCCCGCTTTTCGAAGGACAGGTGGGAGAAGTCCTTATAATAGGAATCCAGCGAGATCAGCGCGGCCTTTTCTCCAAAGTGCTCCAAAAGGCGCTGGGCCAGGGTGGTCTTTCCGCTGCCCGACGCGCCGGTGATGCCGATGATATACATGGGGCGTGCCTCCTTGTATCAGGTTTCCTCACCATATCTTAACAGAGTTATTGTCAGAATGCAACACAAAAAGCGGAAGTCCCCCCCGCCGCTTGCATTCCGGCCGCCGGTGCGGTATAATGCCGGTAACGGCGGGGCATTTCAGCTGTCCCGACCGGGCGAGGAAAGGAGCGATCTCTGTGGTGATCTGTGTATACGGCGCTTCCAGCCAGAACATCCACCCCGATTATTTTACCGGCGTGGAGCAGCTGGGCCGCGCCATGGGCCGCCGGGGGCACACCCTGCTGTTTGGCGGCGGTCAGCGGGGCCTGATGGGCGCTGCCGCCCGGGGCATCAAGACCGAAAACGGCCGGGTGATCGGTGTGGCCCCCCGCTTTTTTGATGTGGACGGCATCCTGTTTCCCCATTGCGATGAGTTCCTCTATACCGACACCATGCGGCAGCGCAAGCAGCTGATGGAGGAGCGGGCCGAGGCCTTTGTGGCGGTGCCCGGCGGCATCGGCACCTTTGACGAGCTGTTTGAGATCCTGACGCTGAAGCAGCTGGGCCGCCACGGAAAGCCGGTGGCGCTGCTCAACCTGCGGGGGTATTTCGACCCGTTGCTGGCAATGCTGGAGCGGGGCATGGAGGAGGGCTTTCTGCGGCCCGACTGCCGGGAGCTGTGGGCCTGTTTTGACGCGCCCGACGCTCTGCTGGACTGGCTGGAGGACTATCGGCCGGACACCCGGCTGTACAAGGACATCGATACGAAGCGGGAGGGGCAGGTATGATCCGGGCTTTACGCGGGCACACGCCCGATATCCATCCCGCCTGCTTTGTGGCGGAAAACGCCACCGTCGTCGGAGATGTGACCCTGTCGAAGGATGCCTCCGTGTGGTACGGCGCGGTGGTGCGGGGCGACGCAGGCCCCATCCGCATCGGCCCGGGCTCCAACGTGCAGGACTGCGCCGTGCTGCACACCGACAAGGGCTTTGACCTGACGCTGGGCCGCGGTGTCACCGTGGGCCATGCCGCCGTTGTCCACGGGGCGCAGGTGGGGGACAACGTGGTCATCGGGATGCACGCCACCCTGCTCAACGGCTGCCGGGTGGGGGCCAATTCCATCATCGGTGCGGGCGCGCTGGTGCGGGAGGGGCAGATCATCCCGGAAAATTCTCTGGTGGTAGGCTGTCCCGCCCGGGTGCTGCGGCAGGTAACGCCGGAGCAGCTGGAGAACAACCTCTGGAACGCCCGGCACTACATCGACCTGGCAAAGGAGCACCGCACCCTTTAGTCCCTGCTATCGACTCCAAACAGAATATCAGACGATTTTACGATCATGAGAACATGAGAAAAATCAAAGGAGGAAACCACCCATGCAAATCAGACCCGATGCTTTTCAGCAGCTCTCATCCGGTGAGCTGTCTGTCCCCCGGCTGCTGGAGGAACATTCCGTCCCCGGCTGCACCATGGCGGTGATTCATCAGGGCAAGCTGGCCTATGCCAACGCCTGGGGCGTGCGGGACACCCGCGGGACGCCCATGACCGAGGGAACGCTGTTTGAGTGCGCCTCTCTCACCAAATCGGTCTTTGCCCTGCTGGCCATGCAGGAGGTACAGGCCGGCAAGCTGGAGCTGGACGCTCCCATCGCGCCCCTGCTGCAGGACGAGCCCTGGTCGGAGGATCCCCGCTTTGCCTCCATTACCCCCCGCCACTGCCTGAGCCACGGCTGCGGTCTGCCCAACTGGGAGAGCCGCCCCATGAAGATGCTGTTCACCCCCGGCGAAAGCTACAGCTACTCCGGCGAGGGCTATCTGCTTTTACAGCGGCTGGTGGAGCAGATCGAGGGCAAGGGCATGGATGTTCTGTTCCGGGAGCGCATCTTCCCCCGCTACGGCATGGAAAGCTCCTCCGCCCGCTGGACGCCTGTGGCGGGAGCGGCCTTTTCTCTGGGCTTTGCCGCCGACGGCAAGGTCAACAAGGTGCGCGACTGTGTCCGCACCGGCGGCAACGCGCCCGAGCCCAACGCCGCCTGGTCGCTTTATTCCTACGCCGCCGATTACGCCCGCTTCCTGTGCGGCCTGATGGAAGATCGGGGCGGTCTGAGCCCCCAGCTGTTCGAGGAGATGACCACGGCCCAGAACAGTGCCGATGAGCACATCGCCTGGGGCCTGGGCTTCGGCATTCCCAAGGCCAGCCCCAATGTGCTGTGGCACTGGGGCGACAACGACGGCTTCAAGTCCTTTGCCGTCTGGGACAAGGTCACCGGCGACGGCGCCGTCATCAACACCAACAGTGACAACGGCCTGTCCTTCTATATGGAGGTGCTGAAAGCCCTCACCGACGGTGATTTCTTCGACGACATCGCCGCCTTTATCAGCTCCGCCGAATAACCAGACAGATCACGGCCAAAAAACCATGGGCAAGCAAAGCTGCCCTACGGTCAGCTTGGAATTTTGGGCAAGCCGAGAACGGCCTGTGCGCTTGACGCACAGGCCGTTCTTTTTTACAGTTTCCAATTACAGCAGCCCCAGACTGCGCAGCAGAAAGATCCACCCGGTGATGGTGACAGCCGCCAGCAGCGTTGTCAATACCACAATACCGTTGGCCAGCACGCTGTCGTTGCCCATCTGCTTTGCCATGATATACCCGCTGGGGGTGGAGGGGCTTCCCAGCATGATGAGGATGGCCATCAGCTGCGCATCCCGGAAGCCCAGCGCCACCGCCACCGGCAGAAAGGCCGCCGGGAGGATCACCAGCTTGATGAGGGAGGCCAGCACGGTGGGCCGGGCCTTTTTCAGCGCATCGCCCCAGACAAAGGCCGCACCGATGGCCAGCAGCGCCAGCGGTGTCGCCAGATTTGCCAGCAGGCTCAGGCTTTTTTCGGCCACGGCAGGAATGGGGATCTGCCACAGTGCAAAGGGGAAGCCCAGAAAAATGCCGATAAGGATTGGATTTTTCACCAGATTCAGAAGCACGCTTTTCATGCGGGCCCTGTCCAGCCTGCCGCCGCCGTCAGCCTCCAGCACCAAAATCATCACGGCAAACAGGTTGTACAGCGGCACCGAGGCCAGGATCATCAGCGGGGCATAGCCCGCGTCGCCATAGGCATTGGTGATGAGCGCAACCCCCAGAACAGCGGCACTGGAACGGTACGCCCCCTGGACGAAGGCTCCCACCTGCTTCCGATCCTTCATCAGCAGCTTTGTCAGGCCCCAGATGGACAGGATGGACACCAGCGTCACCGCAAAGCCAAAGACCACGAAGCGACCGTCCAGCAGCTGAGAGGGATCCATTTCGGCGATATCCAGAAACAGCATGCAGGGCAGCGCTACCTGAAAGACCAGCCGATCGGCCACCTTTGTAAACTCCCCGGTCAAAAAACCGGCCCGTTTCAGCAGCCAGCCCAGCACCATCACGGCAAACACCGGCAGAGTGGCATTCAGGCTATAGAAAAAATGTTCCAGCATGGTCGTTCCTCCGGACTCTCATTTTCGGCTCCATCATAGCATACGCTGCCGCAAAAGTAAAGGCGGGCTGCCCACCCTTGCCGACTCCCACTCCCCAAAAATTTAGGAATTATTTAATGATTTTACTATAGAAACCCGCCTCCGTCTGTGCTATACTTCTTTTATCTGCGAAAATCAAACACACTGCCCTCTCCATGCCGGGCGAGCGGCACATATTCAAAGGAGATACATCATGGGAAAATATGAAGCGGGTCCCCGGAAGACCGCTCCCGCCGGAAGCGGCAGGAAAAAGAAGCACATTGGCCTGTGGATCACCCTGGCCGTTTTACTGGTCATCGTGGCCTGGGGCGTCTGGTTTTTCACCAGTCCTCCCCCGCAGGATGTCATCGGCACACCCTCTCTGTCGGACGACCCCGTGTCCTCGTCCGATGACCCCGACAGCGCCACGCCCTCCGGCAACGAGTCGACCGATCCCGTTCTGGGGGACGAGCCCGAGCCGCTGGACACCGTCAAGGAGCTGAAGGAGGGCTTCTACACCATCCTGCTGGCCGGCACGGTGGACGATTACAACACCGACACCCTGATGCTGTGCTCTGTGGATACGCAGAGCAACAAGGTCAAGCTGGTCTCCATCAACCGGGACACCCAGGTGGATGCCTCCATCACCATTCCAAAGATCAATGCCATGTATGGCTGGCAGGGCCCGGAGACCATGTGTCAGAAGGTCACTGAGCTCACCGGCATCCCCATCAATGATTATGTAGTGGTCAACATGGACTCCTTCATTCAGGTCATCGATATGATCGGCGGCGTGGATTACAATGTTCCCTTCGACATGGTACACCCCGACCTGGACAAGACCTTTGACATCAACCTGCCCGCCGGTCAGCGCACCCTCACCGGCAAGGAGGCGCTGCAATTCGTCCGCTACCGCTCCACCTCGGAAAACGACTTCGGCCGGGTCAACCGGCAAAAGGACTTTCTGGTGGCTGCCGTCAAGCAGGTGCTGCAAAAGTTCTCTCTCTCCCAGATCGAGGACTACATCAAGATCTTTAACGAAAATGTGGAAACAAGCCTGACCATTCAGGAGATGGTGTGGTATCTCACCAACGTAGCCACCAAGCTGGATTTTGCCGAGGATGTGACCTCCGACACCCTGCCTTATGACACCACCGGCTACTGGACGAATCCCAACGCTACCAAATACGCCACTCAGTCCTATGTGTATCTGGATCCCCAGCAGGTGGTGGATTATGTGAACGAAAATCTGAACCCCTATACCACCGACCTGACGGTGGACGATGTCCATATCCCCCGCTGGATCAACGACTGACTTTATGACCTGCGCCCCGTCCTTTCCCGGTGAAAGGACGGGGCATTTTCAGAAAGGAGCCTCTGCCATGGCCCTCCCCTGTCCCTTTTTCCCGCAATGCGGCGGCTGCACCTGCCGCGATCTTCCCTACGATGCTCAACTGAAGCGCAAGACCGCCCATCTGCGCCGCCTCCTCCGTCCCTTCGGCGGGCAGGTGGCCCCCTGTCAGGGCGGGCCGGAGGATGACTGCCGCAACAAGGTGCATCTGGCCTTTTGCCGGCAGCAGGGCGCCGTCCGCGCCGGTTTTTTCGACAGCCGCACCCACCGCGTAGTGCCGGTGTCCCGCTGCCCCATGCACGGCGACTGGTATGAAAAGCTGGTTTCCGCAGCCGAGAGCTGGGCCAACGACTGTCAAATCCTCCCCTATGAGCCCCGTACGGGCAAGGGCAGCCTGCGCTTTCTGGCGGCCCGGTATCTGGAGGGCCGCCTGATGGTGACGGTGGTGAGCCAGACGCCCCGGCTGCCCGGACTGGACAGGCTGCACGCCCGGCTGGAGGCCGCCTTTGGCCCCACTTCCCTGTGGTTTGACCACAACGACCGGCGGGACAGCGCCGTCTTTTCCGGTAAGCTCCGCCACATCGCCGGGCCGAAAAAGCTCCGCGGGAGCCTGCTGGATGTAGACTTCGAGTTGAGCCCCGATGCTTTTTTCCAGGTGAACACCGAAATGGCGGTGCGGATGTATGCCCGTATTCTGGAGCTGGCAAAGCAATGCGCTCCTGAAACGGTGGTGGACGCCTACAGCGGCATCGGCATCACCTCCCTGCTGTTTGCCCGGGCGGGGATGGGTGTGGTCAGCGTGGAGCAGATTCCCTCTGCCGTTGCGGATGCCCGGGCCATGGCCCGGCGCAGCGGGCTGGAGGTGCGTGCGCTGTGCGGCGACTGCGCCCGGGTGCTGCCCCGGCTGCATTTGCAGGGGGAAACGCTGTTTTTTGTGGATCCGCCTCGCCGCGGTCTGGGTGAGCAGGTCTGCCGCACCCTGCTGGACTTTGCGCCCCGCTATGTGCTGTATCTGTCCTGCGGGCCGGAGGCGCTGGCCCGGGATCTTGCCCGCCTGACTGCGGGCGGCTACCGTCTGCTGTCAGCCGAGCCCTATGATCTTTTCCCTCACACCGAGCACGTAGAAACGGTATGTCTGCTCTCCTGCTGACAGCCATGACCGAATGGAGCTGCAATGGCAGTAAAAGGAGGCTCCGCTCACGTATTTCCGCCCTTTTCTGTTTTCTTCGAAAAAAAACTTGCTTTTTTGTCAACTGTTCGCTATAATAAACAAGCTACAGGAAAATTAAATAGACGCCATTATCCAGAGCTGCGGTAGAGGGTTCGCTCAATGACCGCACACCAACCTGCCCGGGGCGCCGGGTGACGGTGGTTCCGCGAACATCGATAAGGAGCGGCTTGTATATTGCAGATACAAAGACTCCTTTTCGGGAGTCTTTTTCTTTTCCCCGTGAGCAGAAATCATAGAAACGAGGTACCATGCAAATGTCTGTTAAACGGCTATTCACTTCCGAAAGCGTCACCGAGGGCCATCCCGACAAGCTGTGTGACCAGGTGTCCGACGGCGTTCTGGACGCCGTCCTGGCGCAGGATCCCAACGCCCATGTGGCCTGCGAGACCTGCACCACTACCGGTCTTGTGATGGTCATGGGCGAAATGACCACCGACACCTATGTGGATGTGGAGCAGATCGTCCGGGATACCGTCAAAAAGATCGGCTATGACGGCTCCGGCGACAGCTTCGATTACAAAAACTGTGCGGTGCTCACCGCCATCCACGGTCAGAGCCCGGATATCGCCGTGGGCGTCAACAACGCGCTGGAAAACCGGGAGGGCGGCACAGATCAGTACGATCTCATTGGCGCCGGCGACCAGGGCATGATGTTCGGCTATGCCTGCCGCGAGACCAAGGAGCTGATGCCCGCCCCCATCACCTTTGCCCACGAGCTGACCCGCAAGCTGGCCGAGGTGCGCAAAAATGGCAGAGTGCCCTTCATCCTGCCCGACGGCAAGAGCCAGGTCAGTGTGATCTACGATGAAAACGGCGTACCCGAGCGGTTCAGCAACATCGTCATCTCCACCCAGCATCTGGCCTCCGCCTCGCTGGAGCAGGTGCGGGAGGCCGTCATCGAGGAGGTCATCTATCAGGCTGTGCCCAAGCGGATGCTGGACAAGGATACTAAAATTTATGTGAACCCCACCGGCCGCTTTGTCATCGGCGGCCCTCAGGGCGACTCCGGCCTCACCGGCCGCAAGATCATCGTGGATACCTACGGCGGCTATGCCCGTCACGGCGGCGGCGCCTTCTCCGGCAAGGATCCCACCAAGGTGGACCGTACCGCGGCCTATTACTCCCGCTACATCGCAAAGAATCTGGTAGCCGCCGGTCTGGCCGACCGCTGCGAGCTCCAGCTGGCTTATGCCATCGGCGTGGCCCAGCCGGTATCCGTCCTGGTGGACACCTTCGGCACCGGCAAGCTGGACGATCACCGGCTGGCGGAGATCGTTCGCAAGCACTTTGATATGCGACCCGCTGCCATGATCCATGAGCTGGATCTGCGCAAGCCGGTGTATCAGCAGGTGGCCGCCTACGGTCACATGGGCCGCCCCGACCTGAATCTCTCCTGGGAGCGGTGCGACAGAATCGAAGCCCTCAAGCAGTATCTGAAATAGAAGTCCCATGGGCGGACGGCCGTTCTTCGGCTCGTCCGCCCTTGCCGACGAAGGAAAAGGAGGTCTCTTCATGCGCAAGCTGCAATACAACTCCCCCGTGATCCTGACCTATGTGCTTTTATGCTCCTGCGTTTTGCTGCTGGATGGCCTGACGGGCGGCAGGAGCACCAGTCTGTGCTTCTGCGTTTACCGCAGCAGCCTCGCCGATCCGCTGACCTATGTGCGGATGGTGGGCCATGTGCTGGGACATTCCGGCTGGCAGCACTTTTTCAACAATGTGCTGTATCTGCTGATCGTCGGCCCGGCGGTGGAGGAAAAGTACGGCAGCAAAAACCTGCTCATCGCCATGCTGGTCACCGCATTTGTCTCGGGCGCGGCCCATCTGGTGCTGGCCCCCGGGACGGCCCTGTTGGGCGCCTCCGGCATCGTGTTCATGCTGATCTTTCTGGCCTCCCTCTCCGGCATGAAAAAGGGCTGTATCCCCCTGACGCTCATTCTGGTGGCGGTGTTTTATCTGGGGCAGGAGCTATATGACGCCATTTTCCTGAACGACGGCATCTCTCACCTGACCCATATCATCGGCGGCCTGTGCGGCACCGTGCTGGGCTTCTGGATGCGGAAAAAATGATCTGCGGCTGGCGGGACAACAATTCCCGCCGGCCCTCTTGACTTGGAGCATGCTCCAGGGTTTAGAATGATTCCCGGCGGCCCTCACGACTGCCGGAAAGGAGTCCGTTTATGGCAAAAAAACTTGACCTGTTGGATAAAAGCATTCCCTCCTGGAAGGTGATCCTGCTCCTGGCCTGGCCCACCATCATCGAGCAGATCCTGCAAACGGCCGTCAACTATGTGGACACCGCCATGGTGGGCAGTATCGGCACCTATGCCACCGCCGCCATCGGCGTGTGTACCTCCACCATCTGGCTGCTGATGGGCGTGATGAACATCGCCGGCGTAGGCTTTTCGGTGATGGTTGCCCGCCGCATCGGCGAGGGCGACCACGAAAGCGCCCGGGCCACCATCCGCCAGGCCATGCTGGCCACCGTGCTGCTGGGCCTGTCCATCACGGTGGTGGTGGAGCTGATCGTCGCCCCCAATCTGCCCCGGTGGATGGGCGCGGATGAGGAAGTCCTGCCCCATGCCGTTTCCTATTTCCGCATCATCGGCGCGGGCTATCTGTTCAATACCGCCCTGCTGGTGACCTCCGGCATTTTGCGGTGTATGGGCGATACCAAAACGCCTCTGAAATATAACCTGATGACCAATGCCATCAATGTGATCGGCAACTTCCTGCTGATCTATCCCACCCGGGAGATCACGGCTTTCGGCAGCAGCTTCACCATGCCCGGTGCGGGCTGGGGGGTGGCCGGTGCGGCAGCTGCCACCGTCTTTGCCACTGTCTTTTCGGCCACCTGCATGACCCTGACCCTGTTTGTGCGGAAGGGGCCGCTGCAAATTCATCTGCACGAGGATTATCGCCCCCGGCGGGAGATCCTCTCTCAGGCCCTCCGGCTGGGCATCCCCAGCTTTCTGGAGCGGGCCACCATCTCGGTTGGCCAGATCTGCACCACGGCCATGATCACCGGACTGGGCACGGCGGCCATCGCGGCCCATCAGCTGGCCAACACCGGCGAGAGCCTGTGCTATATGCCCATCTTCGGCTTTGCCACCGCCGCCACCACGCTGGTGGCGCAGAATCTGGGCGCCGGTGACAAGGAGCGGGCCTATCATCAGGGCCGTCTGTGCATCTGGATGGCCGTGGGCGTCATGTGCTGCACCAGTGCCGTGATGTTTGCCCTTGCGCCGCAGATCATTGATATTTTCAGCGACGATCCTCAGGTCATCGCCCTGGGCTCTCAGGTGCTGCGCATCGAGGCCTTCGCCGAGCCCTTCTTCGCCATCGCCTCCGTGGTGGGCGGCGTTCTCCGGGGCGCGGGCGACACCAAGTGGCCCTTCTACATCTCTCTGGCGGGAATGTGGCTGCTGCGGGTGCCGGTGGCCTTTGCCCTCATCAACGGCTTCGGCTGGGGCCTGCACGCCGTCTGGGTGGGCATGGCGCTGGATCTGACCGTCCGGGGCCTGATCTCCCTCTGGCGCTTCCGCAAGCGCGCCTGGCTGCACATCTGGGAGCTGCGGGAGGCCGGGCTGAAGACCCGCTGACCCTTTTTCACAAGCCGCAAGCCGCCTGAGCCTTTCCGCTCAGGCGGCTTTTTTCGTGGAATTTCCGTTTTGCTATTGCAATTTTCTGTCGCAAAGTGTAAAATAATTTGGTGATGATTTTTCATCAACAATGAAAAACTCTTTTGAGGGAGGAAAACGAGTCTTATGGAAAAACTCTTTAAGCTCAAAGAAAACGGCACTACCGTCCGTACCGAGATCGTAGCCGGTCTGTCTACCTTCATGACCATGGCCTACATCATCGCCCTGAATCCCAACCTGCTTACCGGCTTCGGCGCCAACGGGCAGGATCTGTGGAACGGCGTGTTCCTGGCCACCTGTATCGCCTCCGGCGTCGGCTGTATCTGCATGGCCTTTCTGGCCAACAAGCCCTTCGCCATGGCTCCCGGCATGGGTCTGAACAGCTTCTTCGCGCTGGTGGTCTCCAACATCGTCGGCATGACCGGTATGACCTACCTGGAGTCCTTCCAGTCCGCAATGGTCATCATCCTGGTGGAAGGCATCGTCTTCCTCATCCTTTCCATCTTTAACATCCGCGAGAAGATCGTGGAAGCCATCCCCCTGGGTGTGCGTCTGGGCATCGGACCCGCCATCGGCCTGATGCTGATGAACATCGGCCTGGGCTCCAACGTGGGCATCTATGCCGAGGGCAACGGCTTCTCCACCCCCTTCTATGTGATGCGCGACTTCTTCGGCGCTCTGACCCCCAGCGTCATCCATGACAATATGGGCGATACCGGCTACACCACGATGGTGCTGACGGTCGTCACCATGTTCATCGGCCTGTTCGTCATCGTGGCTCTGGATCACAAAAAGGTCAAGGGCTCCGTCCTGCTGGGTATGCTGGCTGCCTCCGTGGTCTACTGGATCGGCTCCTTCGTCGTGCTGGACACCAATCCCTTTGCCTCTCTGGCCGACGCTTCCTTCCTGCCTCCCTTCGCTGATATGGCCAGCACCACCCTGTTCAAGTTCAACTTCGCCGGCTTCATGGAGATCGGCTGGTTCACCGCCATCACCCTGATCGTCACCTTCTGCATCATCGATATGTTCGATACCATCGGCACCCTGGTGGGTACCGCCTCCCGCGCCAACATGCTGGATAAGGACGGCAATATGCCCAACATGAAGGAAGCCCTGATGTCTGATGCCGTGGGCACCGTGGCCGGCGCCGTCACCGGTACCTCCACCGTCACCACCTTCGTGGAGTCCGCTGCCGGTGTGGAAGCCGGCGTCCGCACCGGTCTGTCCGCTCTGACCGTGGGTGTGATGTTCCTG